>JBBRVT010000170.1:0-9031 GCA_038246615.1 Burkholderiales bacterium | reverse complement strand
TCAGGTTGCCGCTGACCATCACCCGCGGTGCGCCGGCCTCGCGCAGGCGGTGCGCGTCGTCCACCGTCTGCGCCAGCACCATCGACAGCCGCGCGACCGCCGGATGCAGCAGCCCCGCCCAGCGCCGGCCCTTGGCCGCACTGCGCTCGCTCAGCCGGGCATTGGCCAGCACCATCGGCACGCCATGGCGCTGCGCCTCGCGCATCAGCGCCGGCCACAGCTCGGTCTCCATCAGGATGCCCACGCTGGGCTGGAAGTGCTGCAGGAAGCGCCGTGCGGCGCCCGGCGTGTCGTAGGGCAGCCAGACCTGGCCGTCGACCTCCTGCATCAGCTTGCGCCCGGCACTGCGGCCGGTGGCCGTGCCGTGCGTGAGCAGCAGGCGGATGTCGGGCCGGGCGCGGCGCAGTGCCTCCACCAGCGGCAGCGCGGCCCGCGTCTCGCCCAGCGAGACGGCATGCAGCCACACCGCGCCGGGCAGCGGCGGGCGGCCCGGGTAATAGCCCAGCCGCTCCATCAGGCGGTAGCGGTAGATCGGCTCGCGCTGGCCGCGGCGCCACAGCCGCAACAGGTACAACGGGGTGGCCAGCCGCAGCACCGTGGCGTAGGCCCACAAGACCAAGCCCTGCCACAGCCGCGCCGGCCATGCCGGACGCGGCGCGCCGGTGTCAATGTGCGGCCTGTGCAACCTGGGCATCGGGCTTGACCACGCGCAGCGCAGCCATGAAGTCGCGCTCGATGCGCGCCAGCGCCTCGGGCGTGTGGCCCTCGAAGCGCAGCACCAGCACCGGCGTGGTGTTGCTGGCACGGATCAGGCCGAAACCGTCGTCGTAGTCGGCGCGCAGGCCGTCGATGGTGTTGACCTCGGCACCCGGGAACCTGGCGGTGGCCTGCAGTTCGGCCACCAGCTTGTGCGGTTCGCCTTCGGCGCAAGCCACGTTCAGCTCGGGTGTGGAGAACGAGGTCGGCAGTGCGTCGAGCACGGCGCTGGGGTCGGCGCTGCGCGACAGGATCTCCAGCACCCGTGCGCAGGTGTACATCGCGTCGTCGAAGCCATACCAGCGTTCGCCCAGGAAGATGTGGCCGCTCATCTCGCCGGCGATCGGCGCACCCAGCTCCTTCATCTTGGCCTTGATCAGCGAGTGGCCGGTCTTGTACATCATCGGCACGCCGCCGGACTCGCGGATCACCTCCGGCAGGCGCTGCGAGCACTTCACGTCGAAGATCACCGTGGCGCCCGGGTTGCGGCTGAGCACGTCGCGCGCCAGCAGCATCAGCTGGCGGTCGGGGTAGATGATGTGGCCGTCCTTGGTGACCAGCCCGAGCCGGTCGCCGTCACCGTCGAAGGCGATGCCCAGCTCGGCGCCGGTGGCCCGCACCAACTTGATCAGCTCGGCCAGGTTCTCGGGCTTGCTCGGGTCGGGGTGGTGGTTGGGAAAGTTGCCGTCCACCTCGGAGTACAGCTCGACCACCTCGCAGCCCAGCGCGCGCAGGATGGCCGGGGAGCTGGCGCCGGGGATGCCGTTGCCGCAATCGACGACGATCTTCATCGGCCGCGCCAGCCTGGCGTCGCCCACGATGCGGGCGGAGTACTCGGGCCCGATGTCCATCGTCGCGCTGCGGCCCTTGCCTCGGGCATAGGTCTCGCTCTGCATGCGCTGGCGCAGGCGCTGGATGTCCTGACCGTAGATGGCGCGGCCGGCCATCACCATCTTGAAGCCGTTGTAGTCCTTGGGGTTGTGGCTGCCGGTGACCTGGATGCCCGAGTTGCAGCCATGCGCGCCGCGGGTGGCTGCCACGTAGTACAGCATCGGCGTGGTGACGGCGCCGATGTCCACCACATCCAGCCCGGCCGACTTCAGCCCGCGGACCAGGGCGGCCACCAGGCCGGGGCCGGACAGGCGCCCGTCGCGGCCCACCACCACCGCCTTCTGGCCGGTCAGCCTGGCCTCGCTGCCGAAGGCGCGGCCCAGGTGCTCGGCAAAGTTCTCGTCGATGCCCTTGCCGACGATGCCGCGGATGTCATAGGCCTTGAACGCAGACGCAGGAACTTGCATGGGTGGGTGGGGGCTGGTGGGGTGGAGGGGCTTGCGGGTCCAAACCATTGTAGGCAGCGGCCGCCAGCGCAGCGGCACGCGCTGCGATGCACCGCGCCGATCGCTGCGGCCGCACGGCGCAGGGCCGCAGGCACAGGTCCGAAAACGGCCAGTGCGCGGCCGGCGGCTGCCTATGATGCGCCCATGCAAGCCACCGGCATACTGCACGACGACGATGCCTACCAGGCGTTGCGGGCGCACGACGCCCGCTTCGACGGCCGGCTGTTCATCGGTGTCACCTCCACCGGCATCTACTGCCGGCCGGTGTGCCGGGTGAAGCCGCCGCGGCGCGAGAACTGCCGCTTCTTCAGCAATGCCGCGCAGGCCGAGACCCAGGGCTTCCGCCCCTGCCTGCGCTGCCGGCCCGAGCTGGCGCCCGGGCTGTCGCTGGCCGATTCGTCCAGCGTGCTGGCAGACCAGGCCGCGCGCTGGCTGGCCCAGGCCGCGCACGAGGGGCAAGACCCGGCGCTGCCGTCGATCGCCGCCCGCCTGGGCGTGACCGACCGGCACCTGCGCCGCATCTTCGCCCGGCGCCACGGCGTCACGCCGGTGGCCTGGCTCAGCACCCAGCGGCTGCTGCTGGCCAAGCAGTTGCTGACCGACACCGCGCTGCCGGTCACGCAGGTGGCGCTGGCCACCGGCTTCGGCAGCCTGCGCCGCTTCAACGCCGCATTCGCCGAGCGCTACCGGCTCAGCCCGAGCGCGCTGCGGCGCGAAGGCGCGGCCGAACCGGGTGCGCTGAAGCTGGCCTGGCGCCCGCCCTGCGACCTGGACGGCCTGCTGGGCTTCATCGCCCGCCGCGCCGTGCCGGGCCAGGAACAGGTGGACGGCCTGGTGCTGCGCCGCACGCTGGCCTGGCAGCACCAGGGCCAGCTGCTGGCCGGCTGGGTCGAGGCGCGCTTTCTGCCCGAGCGCTGCGAGCTGCACCTGGCCGCCGCGCCGGCGCTGCGCCCGGTGTCGGGCCCGCTGCTGCTGCGCGCGCGACACGCCTTCGACCTGGACGCCGACCCCGCCGCCATCGACCCGGTGCTGGCCAGCGTGCCCGGCCCGGCGCGGCCGGGCGTGCGGCTGCCCGGCAGCTGGTGCGGCTTCGAGACCGCCGTGCGGGTGGTGCTGGGCCAGCAGGTCAGCGTGGCGGCGGCGCGCACGCTGTGCCACCGCCTGGTGCAGCGCTTCGGCCAGCCGATCGAGACGCCCTTCCCCGGCCTGGACCGGCTGTTCCCCACGGCGCAGGCGCTGGCTGCGGCCGATGCCGCCGACATCGGCCGCCTGGGCATCGTGCGCCAGCGGGTGCGGGCGCTGCAGGCCCTGGCGACGGCGGTGGCCGACGGGCGCCTGCAGCTGCAGCCCGGCGCCGACCTCGACACCACGCTGGCCACGCTGACCGCCCTGCCCGGCATCGGCGACTGGAGCGCCCAGCTGATCGCGCTGCGCACCCTGGGCTGGCCCGACGCCTGGCCGGCGGCCGACATCGCACTGCTGAAGGCGCTGGGCCAGACCGCCGCCAGCCGCGACCCGGCCGCCGGCACCGCCATCGCCGAGGCCTGGCGGCCCTGGCGCGGTTATGCCGTCTTCAAGCTCTGGCTGTCTTTGGAACATCCCCTGGAACACCGCCCGGAACGCCCATGACCCACCACCCGCAACTGCAAGCCCAGACCCGCCTGGACACCCCGCTCGGCACGATGACCGCTGCCGCCACCGCCGCCGGCCTGGCCGGGCTGTGGTTCGACGGCCAGGCCCACCACCCCGGCCCGCTGGCGCTGCCCGACGACGCCACCCACCCGCACCTGCAGGCCGCCGCCCGCGCGCTGCAGGCCTACTTCAATGGCGCGGCCGACCCGCTGCGCAGCGTGCCGCTGGACCTGCACGGCACCGCCTTCCAGCGGGCGGTGTGGCGGGCACTGGCCGCGCTGCCGCGTGGCGCCACCAGCACCTATGGCCAGATCGCCAGCGCCGCCGGATCACCGGCTGCAGTGCGCGCTGCGGGCGCGGCCATCGGCCGCAACCCGGTGTCGGTGCTGGTGCCCTGCCACCGGGTGCTGGGGCGCGACGGCAGCCTCACCGGCTATGCCGGCGGCCTGCCCCGCAAGGCTGCGCTGCTGCAGGCCGAAGGGGTGCTGTCGGCATGAAGCCGCGCGATCTGACCGACCTGCTGCTGCTGGCGGCGATCTGGGGCGCGTCGTTCCTGTTCATGCGGCTGGCGGTGCCGGCCTTCGGTCCGGTGGCGCTGGCCTTCGTGCGGGTGGCCGGGGCGGCGTTGTTCCTGCTGCCGCTGCTGCTGCTGGCACCCGGCGAGGCGCAGGTGCTGCGCCGGCGCTGGCCGGCCCTGCTGGTGCTGGGTCTGACCAACTCGGCCCTGCCCTTCCTGCTGTTCGGCTATGCGCTCTACACCCTGCCGGCCGGGCTGGCGGCCATCTTCAATGCCGCCACGCCGCTGTGCACCGCGCTGATCGCCTGGGCCTGGCTGGGCGACCCGCTGAACCGCTGGCGCAGCCTGGGTCTGGCACTGGGCTTTGCCGGCGTGGCCGGGCTGGCGCTGATGAAGTCGCTCAGCGCACCGGATGGCAGCAGCCTGGCCGGCCTGCAGTTCGACCGGCCGACAGCGCTGGCGATCGGCGCCTGCCTGCTGGGCACGCTGCTGTACGGCTATGCCGGCAACCATGCCAAGCACCACCTGCACGGGGTGCCGGCCCTGGCCATGGCTGCCGGCACGCAGGCGGCTGCGGCGCTCGCGCTGGCGCTGCCGGCAGCGCTGACCTGGCCCGCCAACCCACCCGGCCTGCGCGACTGGCTGGCCGCAGCCGGCCTGGCGGTGCTGGCCTCGGGCCTGGCCTACATCCTGTACTTCCGCCTGATCAGCCGGGTGGGGCCGACCCGGGCGTCGTCGGTCACCTTCCTGGTGCCGATGTTCGCGGCGCTGTGGGGCGGCCTGTTCCTGGGCGAGCAGCCCACGCTGCCGATGCTGCTGGGCGGCGCGGTGATCCTGGCGGGCACGGCACTGGTGCTGGGCCTGCTGCCCAGACCACCCGGGCGGGCGGGCGGTCGGACGACAGCCAGCACCTAAACTGCGCGGTTTCCCCAAGCAGCGAGAACCTCCCCCGTGGCCGCCAACATCCTGCAACGTCTTCCCGTCGGCGAACGTGTCGGCATCGCCTTCTCCGGTGGCCTGGACACCAGCGCCGCCGTGCTGTGGATGCGCAGCAAGGGCGCCGTGCCATGCGCCTACACAGCCAACCTGGGCCAGCCCGACGAGAGCGACTACGAGGAGATCCCCCGCAAGGCGCTGGCCTACGGTGCGGAGATGGCCCGCCTGATCGACTGCCGCGCCCAACTGGTGGCCGAAGGCATCGCCGCCATCCAGTGCGGCGCCTTCCACATCAGCACCGGCGGCGCCACCTACTTCAACACGACGCCGCTGGGCCGTGCCGTCACCGGCACCGCGCTGGTGGTGGCGATGCGGGATGACGACGTCCACATCTGGGGCGACGGCAGCACCTACAAGGGCAACGACATCGAGCGCTTCTACCGCTACGGCCTGCTGGCCAACCCGGCGCTGCGCATCTACAAGCCCTGGCTGGACCAGACCTTCATCGACGAGCTGGGCGGCCGCAAGGAGATGAGCGAATTCCTCATCGCCCACGGCTTCGACTACAAGATGAGCGTCGAGAAGGCCTACAGCACCGACAGCAACATGCTGGGCGCCACCCACGAGGCCAAGGACCTGGAATTCCTCAACGCCGGCATGCACATCGTCAACCCGATCATGGGCCTGGCCTTCTGGCGCGACGACGTGGTGGTCAAGGCAGAGGAGGTGACGGTGCGCTTCGAGGAAGGCCAGCCAGTGGCGCTGAACGGCAGAACCTTCGACGACGCAGTGGCCTTGTTCGAAGAGGCCAACCGCATCGGCGGCCGCCACGGCCTGGGCATGTGCGACCAGATCGAGAACCGCATCATCGAGGCCAAGAGCCGCGGCATCTACGAGGCGCCCGGCATGGCGCTGCTGCACATCGCCTACGAGCGCCTGGTCACCGGCATCCACAACGAAGACACCATCGAGCAGTACCGCAGCAACGGCCGCCGCCTGGGCAAGCTGCTGTACCACGGCCGCTGGTTCGACCCGCAGTGCCTGATGCTGCGCGAGACCGCGCAGCGCTGGGTGGCGCGCGCCATCACCGGAGAGGTGGTGCTGCAACTGCGCCGCGGCAACGACTACTCGGTCATGGACACCACCAGCCCCAACCTGACCTACCAGCCCGAGCGGCTGAGCATGGAAAAGGTGGAAGGCGCCTTCAGCCCGGCCGACCGCATCGGCCAGCTGACGATGCGCAACCTCGACATCCAGGACACGCGCCAGAAGCTTGGCATCTACACCAGCGTCGGGCTGCTGGGTGCCAGCTCGGACGGTGCGATTCCGCTGCTGGCCGGGCCGTCGCAGGATTGAAGGCCCAGCACCGTCGGGCGCCCTGCTCCTAAGCGCACACCCGGTCACGGCCCTCATGCTTGGCCTGGTACAGGCGGCGGTCGGCGGCGTCCAGCAAGTCAGACGCATCCAGCATCGCGCTGGTCCATTCGGCCACGCCCAGCGAGATGGTCTGCCGGTGGGCCACCAACTGGCGTGCGTCGCCGGTGCCGGCCGTCAGCATGAAAAAGTGGCCGGCCACGGCCGCACGCAGGCGTTCGGCCAGGTCGCGGGCGGCGGGCAGCGTGGCGCCGGGCATCAGCACCAGGAATTCCTCGCCGCCCAGCCGGCCCAGCGTGGGCGCAACCGGCCCGCCGGCGCCCACCACCGCACTGACCACTGCGGCGCATTCACGCAGCACCAGGTCGCCCGCAGCATGGCCGTGGGTGTCGTTGACGGACTTGAAACGGTCCAGGTCGAAGCTGACGATCGCCATCGGCCGTCCGCTCTGGCGGGTCTGGCGCAGCTCGCGCCGCAATGTCTCGTTCAGGTAGCGGCGGTTGTACAGGCCGGTGCCGGCATCCACCATCGCCATGCGGTAGACCCGGTCGTGCAGCGCGGCATCCACGCTGTGGTGCTCGTAGAACTTCAGCAGCACGCTGCCCAGGCGCACGCGGTCGCCGTCACGCAGTTGGCGCGCAGCGGTCAGGCGCATGTCCTGCACGAAGCTGCCGTTGGCCGAGCCCAGGTCGCGCAGCAGCACACGGGCGCCATCGACCACCAACTCGGCATGCAGCCGGCTCATGCCGGGGCCGTCGATCTGCAGGCTGGCGGCGGCCGACCGGCCGATGGTGCTGGTGCCCTCGGGCAGGGTGATCTGGCGGCCGGTGTCGCCGCCGCTGTAGACCACCAGGCTGCAGCGCCGGGCGTCGTCGCTGTCCAGCCCCAGCAGCAGGGTGAGCTGGCTGGCGTCGATGGCAATGGTGGACGGGTCCCAGTTGGACATGCGCGGTACCGGTTCGGGCTGGACGAAGCCGCAAGGTATACCGCAGCCACCACGCCACCGGCGCAGCCGGGCGGGCTGCGCTGCGCACTTCTGCGCAGGCCGGCCGGCTGCGTTTTGCGGCGGCCGGCAGGCGCCCGTCAGCCGAGCGTGGCCAGCGCCTGCGCCAGGTCGGCCTGCAGGTCGGCCACCGCCTCCAGGCCGATGGAGAAGCGCACCAGATGGCCCGGCAGCGCCGCCCGGTCGGTGCGCATGGCATTCAGGTCATAGGGCACCACCAGGCTGACCGGACCGCCCCAGCTGTAGCCGATCTTGAACAGCCGCAGCGCGTCGACGAAGCCATCCACCTGGGCCGGCGTCAGCGCCGCATCCAGCAGCACCGAGAACAGGCCGGCAGCTGCGGTGCAGGTGGCGGCCCAGTGCGCATGGCCGGGCGCGCCGGGCAGCGCCGGGTGCAGCACCTGGTGCACCGCCGGCCGGGTGCCCAGCCAGGTGGCCAGCTGGCGCGCGGCCTGGTCATGCGCGTGGTAGCGCAGCGCGATGGTCGGCAGACCCTTGAGGATGAACTCGGCGTCGTTGGCAGCCACGCCGATGCCCAGCTGGCCATGCAGCTTCAGCAGCTGCTGGTGCAGGGCCTCGTCGCGGGTGACCACCGACCCCATCAGCACGTCGGCACCACCCGATGGGTACTTGGTCAGCGCCTGCATCACGATGTCCACGCCCTGGCCATTCGGCAGGTCGAAGGCGCGGAAGGCCAGGCCGGCACCCCAGGTGTTGTCCAGCGCCACCAGCACGCCGCGCGCCTTGGCCACCGCCACCAGCGCCGGCAGGTCGGGGAACTCCATGGTCACCGAGCCTGGCGCCTCCAGCCACACCAGCCGGGTGGCCGGGCCGATCTTGGCGGCCAGGTCGGCCGGATCCGTCGGGTCGTAGAACCGGTGGCCGATGCCCCAGCGCGACAGCACGTTCACCGCCATGTCGTTGGACGGGCCGTAGACATTGGTCGGCAGCAGCAACTCGTCGCCCTGGCGCAGCAGGCCCAGGTTGACGTTGGTGATGGCCGCCAGCCCGCTGGGCGACAGGATGCAGAAGCGCCCGCCCTCCAGCGCAGCCAGGCGCTCTTCCAGCAGGTAGGTGGTGGGCGTGCCGCGCAGGCCGTAGGTGTAGCCGGTCTTGGCGGTGTAGTTGCGGCTGCGCAGCGCCCGGGTGTCGGGGAAGACCACCGTCGAGGCCTTGAACACGCCGGGCGGCACCGCCGACCAGCTGTCGGGCGGCTGGTAGGGATGGTGCAGCAGCTGCGTCACCAGGTCTTGCGGCGTGTCGGGGCTGTCGCTCATCGGGCGGGTCGGATTGGTTAAGTGGGTGGGATCGGTGCTTCAGATCGGCTGGCCGACGAGGTCGTGCCCGTCGGCGGCCACGATGCGGGCGCGGGTGAACTCGCCGGCCTTCAGCGTCTTGCTGGCCTTCGCGGGCGGCAGCAGGCGCACGGTGCCGTCGATCTCGGGCGCGTCGGCATAGCTGCGGCCGCTGCCACCC
>JBBRVT010000169.1:0-9040 GCA_038246615.1 Burkholderiales bacterium | reverse complement strand
TTTGCAGCTGGCCGGCGCGAACGGGTTCTCGCCTGCAAGCGAGAACCTGCCCCTCAAGGCCCGCTCAGTTCCTGGACTTGTCCACCAGCTTGTTGGCCTTGATCCAGGGCATCATCGCGCGCAGCTTCTCGCCGACGACCTCGATCTGGTGCTCTTCGGTCAGGCGGCGGCGCGAAATCAACGTGGGCGCACCAGCACGGTTTTCCAGGATGAAGCTCTTGGCATATTCGCCGGTCTGGATGTCCTTCAAGGCCTGCTTCATCGCCAGCCTGGTCTCGGCATTGACGATCTTCGGGCCGGTGACGTACTCGCCGTATTCAGCGTTGTTGCTGATCGAGTAGTTCATGTTCGCGATGCCGCCTTCGTAGATCAGGTCGACGATCAGCTTCAGCTCATGCAGGCATTCGAAGTAGGCCATCTCGGGCGCGTAGCCGGCTTCCACCAGGGTCTCGAAGCCGGCCTTGATCAGCTCCACCGTGCCGCCGCACAGCACCGCCTGCTCGCCGAACAGGTCGGTCTCGGTCTCTTCGCGAAAGTTGGTCTCGATGATGCCAGCCCGGCCGCCGCCGTTGGCAGCGGCATAGCTCAGGGCCAGGTCACGCGCACGGCCGGTCTTGTCGGCATGCACCGCAATCAGGTGCGGCACGCCGCCACCCTGGGTGTAGGTGTTGCGCACGGTGTGGCCGGGGGCCTTGGGCGCCACCATCCACACGTCGATGTCGTCGCGCGGCACGACCTGGCCGTAATGCACGTTGAAGCCGTGGGCAAAGGCCAGCGACGCGCCGGGCTTCAGGTTGGGGCCGACTTCGGCGTTGTACACAGCAGCGATCTGCTCATCGGGCAGCAGGATCATCACCACATCGGCGCTCTTCACCGCGTCGGCGATCTCGGCCACCTTGAGGCCGGCCTTCTCGGCCTTGGACCAGGACGCACCGCCCTTGCGCAGGCCGACCGTCACCTTGATACCCGAGTCGTTCAGGTTCTGGGCGTGGGCATGGCCTTGCGAGCCGTAGCCGATGATCGTGACGTTCTTGCCCTTGATCAGGCTCAGATCGGCGTCCTTGTCGTAATAGACCTTCATGGTGTTCTCCAGTGTTGGGGTGGTCGTTGTTCGGTGGGTTGATCAGACGCGGAGAATGCGCTCGCCGCGGCCGATGCCGCTGGCGCCGGTGCGCACCGTCTCCAGGATCGCCGTGCGGTCGATGCCTTCGATGAAGGCGTCGAGCTTGCCGGCGTCGCCGGTGAGCTCGAGCGTGTAGCTCTTCTCGGTCACGTCGATGATGCGGCCGCGGAAGATGTCGGCCATGCGTTTCATCTCCTCGCGCTCCTTGCCGACGGCGCGCACCTTGATGAGCATCAGTTCGCGCTCGGTGTAGCTGCCTTCGGTCAGGTCGACCACCTTCACCACCTCGATCAGGCGGTTCAAGTGCTTGGTGATCTGCTCGATGACTTCGTCGGAGCCGGTGGTGACGATGGTCATGCGCGACAGGCTGGGGTCTTCGGTGGGCGCCACCGTCAGACTCTCGATGTTGTAGCCGCGGGCGGAGAACAAGGCCACCACGCGGGACAGCGCGCCTGGCTCGTTTTCGAGCAGCACGGCGATGATGTGTTTCATGTCAGTCCTTCGGGCGCTGGAGCTTCAAAGCCGGCGGCGGTAACCACCGGCCCTTGGCCAAGCCCAGACAGGGTTGGAATCGATTGGTCCGAATTGCGGCCGGCCTGTCGCCCACCCACCACGCCGGCGGCGGTGGCCGCTGGCGCCAGGGCGCGCTTGAAGCCGGCTACAGCTCTTCGGACCCCAGCAGCATCTCGGTGATGCCCTTGCCCGCCTGCACCATCGGAAAGACGTTCTCGGTCGGGTCGGTGCGCACATCCAGAAAGACCGTGCGGTCCTTGATCCGGAGCATTTCCTTCAGGGCCGGCTCCACCTCGGACGGCTTCTCGATCTTGATGCCGACGTGGCCGTAGGCCTCGGCCAGCTTCACGAAATCGGGCAGTGCGTCCATGTAGCTGTGCGAATAGCGGCCGCCGTAATCCAGCTGTTGCCATTGCCGCACCATGCCCAGGTAGCGGTTGTTCAACGAGACGATCTTCACCGGCGTCTTGTACTGCTGGCAGGTCGACAGCTCCTGGATGCACATCTGGATCGAACCCTCGCCGGTGATGCAGATCACCTCGCTGTCGGGCTTGGCCAGCTTGATGCCCATGGCGTAGGGCAGGCCCACGCCCATGGTGCCCAGGCCGCCTGAGTTGATCCAGCGGCGCGGTTCATGGAAGCGGTAGAACTGCGCCGCCCACATCTGGTGCTGGCCCACATCGCTGGTGATGTAGGTGTCGATGTCCTTGGTCAGTTCAGACAGCGTCTCGACCACGAACTGCGGCTTGATCACATCGGGGCTGCGCTTGTAGGTCAGGCATTCGCGCTTGCGCCATTCGTTGATCTGGCCCCACCAGGCCGACAGCGCGTGCACGTCGGCACGCAGCGGGCTGTCCTTGACGAAGGCGATCATCTCCGCCAGCACGTCCTTGGTGTCGCCCACGATGGGGATGTCGACCTTGACACGCTTGCTGATCGACGATGGATCGATGTCGATGTGGATGATCTTGCGCTCGACCGAGGCAAAGTGCTTGGGGTTGCCGATCACGCGGTCGTCGAAACGCGCACCCACGGCGATCAGCACATCGCAGTGCTGCATCGTCATGTTGGCCTCGTAGGTGCCGTGCATGCCCAGCATGCCGAGGAACTTGGGGTCGGCCGCCGAGGTGGCACCCAGGCCCATCAGCGTGTTGGTGCAGGGGTAGCCCAGCAGGTCGGCGAGCTCGCGCAGTTCGGGTGCGGCATTGCCCAGGATGACGCCGCCACCGGCATAGATGTAGGGGCGCCTGGCGGTCAGCAGCAACTGCATGGCCTTGCGGATCTGCCCGCCATGGCCCTTCTTGACCGGGTTGTAAGAGCGCATCTCTACCTTGTCGGGGTAGACGAACGGACAGATCTTGAGCGAGACGTCCTTGGGAATGTCCACCACCACCGGGCCGGGCCGGCCGGTGCGGGCGATGTGGAAGGCCTTTTTCATCGTCAGCGCCAGGTCGCGCACGTCCTTCACCAGGAAGTTGTGCTTGACGATGGGGCGGGTGATGCCCACGGTGTCGCACTCCTGAAAGGCGTCCAGGCCGATGGCCGGCGTCGGCACCTGGCCGGTGATGACCACCATCGGGATGGAATCCATGTAGGCAGTGGCGATGCCGGTGATGGCATTCGTCACGCCCGGGCCGCTGGTGACCAGGGCGACGCCCACTTCGCCGGTGGCGCGGGCATAGCCGTCGGCGGCGTGCACCGCAGCCTGCTCGTGGCGCACCAGCACGTGCTCGATGGTGTCCTGCTTGTAGAGCGCGTCGTAGATGTAGAGAACCGCCCCTCCGGGGTAGCCCCACATGAACTTGACGCCCTCTGCCTGCAGGCAGCGGACCATGATCTCCGAGCCGTTGAGCTCAGGCGGATGGGAGGCGGGGGGTTGCGACTGCGCCAGACCTTGGGCGGTGGCGCGTTTGACTTCTGCGGCAGACATGTCCATTCGGGAACCTCTGTGAATTTCTCTGACGAAAAACCATCGGTGTGCCTCTTCTCGCCCTCGTGAGGCGGATGTGGCACCTGCGCAAATGATTGCGCGATCAAAAAACAAAGGCCCACTCTGGTTGGTGAGCCTGCTTGAGACCAGTGACGCTTTGTGCGAGACAGCAGTATCGCATCAGTTCGATGCACGCTGCGCCCAGGCGGTCCGCCGTGTCGGCCGGGTGACATAATCCGGGCCGTTTTCGGCGGCCGCCCAGCCTGGGCGCCGGGACCCATTTGGCCAGCGACAAAGAACTCTCCGACTGCCTCAAGAGCGTTGAGAAGCGCGCCTTCAAGCGCACCGTCTATGCGGTGCGCGACGAGGACGCAGCGCTCGACATCGTGCAGGACGCAATGATCCGCCTCGCCGAAAAATACGCCGACCGTCCGGCAGCCGAGCTGCCGCTGCTGTTCCAGCGCATCCTGTCCAACGCGACCATGGACTGGTTCCGGCGCCAGAAGGTGCGCAACGCGGTGCTGCAGAACATGTCCGACTTCAACATGGAGGGCGGCGACGAGTTCGACCTGCTCGAGAGCCTGGAGACGGCCGACGGCATGCTGGGGGCCGAAAGCGCAGCCGAGACAGTGTCGCGGTCACAGATCTTGCTTCTGATCGAGCGACAGATCGAGGAGTTGCCGGCGCGTCAACGGGAAGCCTTCCTGCTGCGTTACTGGGAAGAGTTCGACACAGCCGAGACTGCTGCTGTCATGGGCTGTTCGGAAGGCAGTGTCAAGACGCACTGCTCCCGGGCGGTCCATGCCTTGGCCAAGGCGCTGCGCAGCAAGGGAATCGTGCCGTGAACCCGTTGACCCACACCAATCCACCGATGGCCGGCCATCCGCTCAGGCTGGAGGCGCTCGAAGGCCAGCTGGCCCAGCGCCTGACCGCCCACCTGAGCAGCGGCGCCCGGGCGCTGCCGCATGACATCACCGAACGCCTGCGCTTCGCCCGTGAGCGGGCGCTGGCCTCGCGGCGCACCGTGGTGGCGCAGGAAGCAGCGCCCGTGGTGGTGCAAGCCGGCCGCGCGGCCGCCCTGGGCGGTCCGCCGGCGCTGTGGCTGCGCTTGGCATCGGCTGTGCCGCTGGTGATGCTGGTGGCCGGGCTGGTGTTCATCCAGCACCACCACGACCTGCAGCAGATCGAGGCCGCCGCCGAGATCGACAGCGCCCTGCTGGCCGACGACCTGCCGCCGGCCGCCTATGGCGACCCCGGATTCAGTGAGTTCCTGCGCAGCGGCGAGTCGCCTTGAGGACGGTACGCAGGCTGTGTCTGTGCTGATCCGGTCCATCACCGTGGCGTTGCTGCTGGCTGTGGCGGGCTCGGGTGCAGCCGCTGAACAGCCCAAACCCGCCGCCGCCACAGCGGCAGCCGATCTGGGCGGCCCCCGCTGGGGCAGCCTGAGCCCGCAACAACGCAGCGTTCTCGCGCCGCTGGAGCGCGACTGGCACACCATCGACAGCCAACGCAAGGCCAAGTGGCTGGAGGTGGCGGCCAGGTTTTCGTCGATGCCAGCCGAAGAGCGTCAACGGGTGCAGGAGCGCATGGCGGACTGGGCCCGCATGTCACCGTCAGATCGCGGCAGTGCCCGCCTCAGCTTTCAGGAATCCAGGCAATTCACGCGCGAGCAGAAGCAGCAGCGCTGGGAGGCCTACCAGGCGCTGCCCGATGAACAGCGCCGGGCGCTGGCCGAGCGCGCCAAGCCGGCAGCAGATCCCCGCAAGACCACCGCAGCGGCGCAACCGCTGGACGCCGCCGTGCCCAAGAGGACGGCCGATCCGGCGCGCGTCGGTGCCTCTGCCCCGCTCGTCAAGCCGGTGGCGCCGACCGTCGTGCAGGCCAAACCCGGTGCCACCACCACGCTGATGACGCGCCCGGCGACACCGCCGGCACACCAGCAGCCGGGCCAGCCGAAGATCGCCGCCAAGCCCGATCAGGTGAACCGCCAGACGCTGTTGCCCCAACGCGGGCCGCAAGCCACCGCTGCCGCCTCGGCACCGCCCAAGCCGTGAGCAGGGCCCCGGGTCTCGCGCGGCGGCTGGCTGCGTTCGTCTACGAGGGCCTGCTGCTGTTCGGCGTGGTGATGATCGCCGGCCTCTTGTACTCGCTGATCACGCAGCAGCGCCACGCACTGCAGGGCCGTGCGGGCATGATGCTGTTCCTGTTCGTGGTGCTCGGCGTGTATTTCACCTGGTTCTGGGTGCGCAGCGGCCAGACCGTGGCGATGAAGGCCTGGCACATCCGGCTCTTGACTGTCGACGGGACACCGGTCTCGCGAACCCGGGCCTGGGCGCGCTATCTGCTGGCCTGGCTGTGGTTCCTGCCCGCCACTGCGGCGGTCTACATCGCCGGGCTGCATGGCACGGGCGAGATCGTCGGCGCCTTGTTCACCGGTGTGCTGGCCTATGCCGCACTTGCCTGGCTGCGGTCCGACCGCCAGTTCTGGCACGACGTGATCTGTGGCACCCGCCTGGTCGACTGCAAGCCGGCGCCCGCGCCCAAAGCAAAATCAGCACCATGAACAATCCGCACAATCCGCACAAGATGCGCACCGGCATGGACCGGGTGTTGCGTGCCTTCGGCTACTCGATGCAAGGGCTCGGCGCGGCTCTGCGCTTTGAAAGTGCCTTTCGTCAGGAAGCGGCGCTGGCCGTGATGATGCTGCCGGCGGCGTTCTGGCTGGGGCGCGACTGGATCGAGGTGGCGCTGCTGGCGGGCTCGGTGCTGCTGGTGATGATCGTCGAACTGCTGAACTCGGCGATCGAGGCGGTGGTCGACCGGGTGTCGCTCGACCTGCACGAATTGGCCAAGCGCGCCAAGGATTACGGCAGCGCGGCGGTGCTGATTGCCCTGTTGTGGTGCGGCGGCATCTGGGCCACGGTGATCTACCAGCGGTGGCTGGCATGAGCGCAGACATCGTCGGGCCGTTCTCGGTGTGCGTCTACTGCGGCTCGCGCAATGGTGTGCGGCCGGGTTACCGGGCGCTGGCCCAGCGGCTGGGCGCGGCAATCGGCCGGCGCGGCTGGCAGCTGGTGTATGGCGGCGGCCGTGCCGGACTGATGGGTGCGGTGGCCGACGCCACGCTGGCCGCTGGCGGCAGGGTGGTGGGCGTGATCCCCGAATCGCTGATGAGCCTGGAGGTCGGCCATGCCGGGCTGACTGAACTGCATGTGGTGCAGACCATGCACCAGCGCAAGCAGATGATGGCCGAGCGCAGCCATGCCTTCATCGCCATGCCCGGCGGTATCGGCACCTTCGAGGAACTGTTCGAAGTCTGGACCTGGCGCCACCTGGGCTACCACGACCGGCCGCTGGGCCTGCTGGATGCCGAGGGCTTCTGGGCGCCGATGCTGAAGTTCCTGGACCATGCGGTGGCCGAGGGCTTCATGGGCGGCGACCAGATGGCCATGTTGCGCAGCGACGACGACGTCGAACGGTTGCTCGACACGCTGGCCGCCCACGCGGGTGATCCGACCGACGACAACTTCAGCCGGATCTGAACACCACCAATGTCAACGGGGCAGGCCTGGCAGGATGCCCCGTGTATGTCCGGGCCTGCGCCCGGCCATCAGACAGCGGATTCGTCGGTCTCGCCGGTGCGGATGCGCACCACCTGCTCGACCGAGGTGACGAAGATCTTGCCGTCGCCGATCTTGCCGGTCTTGGCCGCCTTGACGATGGCTTCCAGGCAGCGGTCGACGTCGACGTCCTTGACGACCACCTCGACCTTGACCTTGGGCAGGAAGTCGACCACGTACTCGGCGCCGCGGTACAACTCGGTGTGGCCCTTCTGGCGGCCAAAGCCCTTGACTTCGGTGACGGTGAGGCCGGACACGCCCACGTCGGCCAGGGATTCGCGCACTTCCTCGAGCTTGAACGGCTTGATGATGGCGGTGATCTGTTTCATGCGCGGCTCCGAAGCGGGGGGTTCACTCCTGCGAATTTAAGCACGGAACTTCGAGGTGATGGGGTAGCGCCAATCGCGCCCGAAAGCGCGGTGGGTGATGCGGATGCCCACCGGTGACTGGCGGCGCTTGTACTCGTTGATCTTGATGAGCCGGGTCACCCGTTCCACGTCGGCGCTGGCATAGCCGGCCGCCACGATGTCGTCGATGGACTGGTCGTCCTCCATGTAGCGCGCCAGGATGGCGTCCAGCACCTCGTAGGGCGGCAGGCTGTCCTGGTCGGTCTGGTCGGGCCGCAGTTCGGCCGACGGTGGCCGGGTGATGATGCGCTCGGGGATCACCGGGCCCAGCGTGCCGTCGGCGCGGCGGGTGGGCTGGTGGTTCTTCCAGTCGCACAGGCGGTACACCAGGGTCTTGGCCACGTCCTTGATGACGGCGAAGCCGCCGGCCATGTCGCCGTAGAGCGTGCAGTAGCCAGTGGCCATCTCGCTCTTGTTGCCGGTGGTCAGCACGATGGCACCGAACTTGTTGGACAGCGCCATCAGCAGCGTGCCGCGGATGCGGGCCTGGATGTTCTCTTCGGTCGCGTCTTCGGGGAGGCCGGCGAACTCGGCCGCCAGCGCAGCCTTGAAGGCCTCGAACATCGGCAGGATCGAGATCTCGTCGTAGCGCACGCCCAGGCGCTGCGCCATGTCGCGCGCGTCGATCCAGGAGATGCTGGCGGTGTAGGGGCTGGGCATCATCACGCAGCGCACCCGGTCGGCACCCAGCGCGTCGACTGCGATCGCCAGCACCAGAGCCGAATCGACCCCGCCGGACAGGCCGATGATCACGCCAGGGAAGCCGTTCTTGCCGATGTAGTCGCGCACGCCGGTCACCAGCGCGGCCCAGGCCTGGGCTTCCAGCGCGGGCACGGGCTGCACCTCGCCAGCCATGCGGCCGTCGGCATGCCAGTCGACCCACACCAGGTGCTCGCTGAAGCAGGCGCCGCGTGCCGCCACCCGGCCCTGGGCGTCGAGCGCGAACGAGGCGCCATCGAACACCACCTCGTCCTGCCCGCCCACCAGGTGGGCATACAGCAGCGGCAGGCCGGTGGCCTGCACCCTCTGCACCATGCGGGCCTCGCGCTCGCCGCTCTTGTCGAGATGGAACGGCGAGGCGTTGATGACGCACAGCACCTCGGCGCCGGCTGCCTGGGCCGCCTGGGCCGGCTCGTCGAACCAGGCGTCTTCGCAGATCAGCAGGCCGAAGCGGCGGCCACCGGCGGTGAACACCACCGCGGCCTGCCCGGCGTCGCGGCCCGAGACGAAGTAGCGCCGCTCGTCGAAGACCTGGTAGTTCGGCAGCTCGCGCTTGCAGTAGGTGGCGGCCACCTGGCCACCGGCCAGCACAGACGCCGCATTGAAGCGCTGCACCACTGCATGCGAGCGGCTGCGCTGGTCGCCCTGGCCGGCAAACTGGTGCGGATGGCCGACCACCACCGTCAGCCCGTCGAAGGCGGCCAGCGCGGTCGCCAGCACGGCCAGT
>JBBRVT010000168.1:0-9096 GCA_038246615.1 Burkholderiales bacterium | reverse complement strand
TACAGCGTGCGGCCGTCGGGCGACAGGCCGACGCCGTTGGGCGTGAGCAGCGGCCGCGCCACCACGCTGGCCGGGCTGCCGTCGGCGCGGCCGTAGTACAGGCCGCCCAGGTCGATGTCGGCCGCGCGCGACTTGCCCAGGTCGGTGAAGTAGAAGCCGCCATGGGCGTCGAAGACGATGTCGTTGGGCCCGCGCAGGCCCAGGCCGGCCACGCTGTCGTACAGCCGCTCGACGTGGCCGGTGGCCAGGTCGACCCGCTCGATGCGGCCGCCGGAATAGTCGTCGGCCTGGGCCATCGGCCGCAGCGTGCCGTCGGCCTCGGTGTGCCAGCGGAAGCCGCCGTTGTTGCAGACATAGACCGCGCCGTCGGGCCCGATGGCCGCGCCGTTGGGCCCGCCGCCCAGGTCGGCCACCACCTGCACCCGGCCGTCCGGCGTCACCCGGCTGAGCGTGCCGCGGGCGATCTCGACCACCAGCACCGAACCGTCGGCCAGTGCCACCGGGCCTTCTGGGAACTGCAGGCCGCTGGCAATCTCGCGGAACTTCATGGCGTGTCCTCTGGTGTGGATGGCCGGCCAGCATAGCCGCCGGCCGCTGGCTGCGGCGTACGCCAGGTGACAGGCGACGGGTGACGGGTGCCGGGTGACGGGTGCCAGATGGCAGATGGGAAAGCGGGCGCTCAGCCCGGCGCAAAGCGGTTGATCCGCCCGTCGTTGGCCACCCGCCCGCGCCGGCCGAGGAAGTCCTGCACCTGCATCTCGGCCCACAGCGCCGGGTCGGGCGCGGTGTTGGCGATGAAGCGGCTGCCGTCGTCCAGCCGGCCGATCACCACCGCATTGGCCGGCCCTTGCCCGTCGTGGCTGACGGTGTAGCTCTCCACCTGCGCGGCGCCGTCGGCCAGGTCCACCAGCGGCGGGTGGGCGATGGCGTCCAGCTCGGCCTGCAGCAGTGCCGGGTCGGCCGGGGCAAAGGAGCGCGCCGGCGGCTCGGTGCTGTAGATGCCCACCGAGTGCTTGGTCAGGTAGTTGCCGTTGGCCGTCACCAGGCCCCGCATGCCGGGCCGGGCGCGCACCCGCTGCACCATCTCGGCGATGCTGTGGGTCACGTAGTTGTTGCCCGGCCCGCCGAAATACGGCAAGCCGCCGGTGACGGTGAGGCCGCGCGGGTCGTCCTGCGCCAGGCCCAGTGCGTCGCAGGCGACCTCGACCGCGCTGGCAAAGCAGCTGTAGACGTCGATGGCGCCGATGTCGGCCAGCGTGCAGCCGGCCATCTCGAAGGCCTGGGCGAACACCCGCTGCATCGCCGGGGACGAATGCAGGTCACGCCGCTCGGTGAGATGCCAGTGGTCGTGCGCGTCGGCGCAGCCGTGCAGGTACACCCAGCGGTCGGCCGGGATGCCCAGCGCCCGCGCCTTGGCCACGCTGGTGACGATGACCGCTGCGCCCTGGTCGATGAAGGCATTGGCGCTCATCAGCCGGGTGTACGGATGGGCGATGAACTTGTTGTCGGCCGCCGGCGTGGCGATGGTTTCGGCGCTGTAACCGGCGCGCCGGTCGGCCAGCGGGTTGTCTGCCGCCACCGCCGCGAAGCGCGCCAGCAGCGTGCCCATGGCGGCCTGGTGTGCGGCCACGCTGCGGCCCAGCCGGCCGCGGATGGCGTGCTCGAACAACGGGTACATGGTGATGGCCGCCCGCGCGCCGTGCCTCTCTTCCAGGTCGGACCAGCCGCGCCGGGCCACGCCCCAGGCGTCGAAGCTGCCACCGGGGTCGTCGGCCCAGTCCAGCGGCACGCCCTGGCGCTGCGCCGCCTTCTGCGTGGCCAGGGCCTCGGCGCCGACCACCAGGGCCGCGTCCACCGTGCCGCTGGTGATGGCCTCGCCCAGGCGGTTCAGGCAGTACTGCGGCATGTTGCCGCCGGGGTGGGTGTAGACATGCTGGCGCACCGCATCGGCACCGATGCGCCGCGCCACGCTCAACGGCGGGTTGGTCTGGCGGCCGAAGGGGCTGGCGAAGCGCGGGCTGGTGTCGGCGAACAGGCGGATGACCGTGAGGTGATCCAGCGCGGCGAGCAGCGCGTCGCCCGCGCCGCTGTCGGCGGCTGCGGCACGCGCGGCGTCGGCCATCAGCTCGAGCGGCCCGCGCGCGGCGCGTGGGTCGCTTTCACGCTGGGTGATCTGGCCCACGCCCACCAGCACCGGCTGGCGGTCGGCTGTCATGTCGGCCCCTCGTCCGACGGGTGCGTCGGCCGGCCTTGCAGGCCGCGCACGGCCTGTGGGCCATGCTCTTGCCCGGGCTCAGCCCCCCAGGGGATGGCGGGCCGGCTTGGGAGCGGCCCGGCGCCCGGCCCGCCCATCTCAGCGCCCCACCCAGCGCGGCGCGCGCTTCTCGATGAAGGCGCGCGGGCCTTCCTTGAAGTCTTCGCTGGTCATGTTCAGCGCGCCGCAGCGGGCTGATTCGGCCATCAGGTCGGCGTCGCTCATGTCCAGCGCCTGCCGTGCCACGGCCAGGCTGTGGCGCACGGCCACCGGTGCGTTGACGGTGATGCGCGCGGCCAGGGCCTGGGCGGCGGCGATCAGGCCGTCGCGCTCGGCCAGTGCGTTGACCAGGCCCAGCGCGAACGCACGCTCGGCCGAGATCGGGTCGCCGGTGACGATCATCTCGAGCGCCACCGCCTGGGGCAGCGCGCGCGGCAACCGGTACAGCCCGCCGGCTGCGGCGATCAGGCCGCGCTTGACCTCGGGCAGGCCGAAGCGTGCCTGCGGCACGGCCACGCGCAGGTCGCAGGCCAGGGCCAGCTCACAGCCGCCGGCCAGCGCCGGGCCGTTGACCGCAGCGATCCACGGCTTGCTGCGCGGCGCATGCACAAAGCCGGCAAAGCCGCCGCGCTCGGTGCGCAGGGTGTGGCCGTTGCCGCTGGAGACGGCCTTGAGATCGGCGCCGGCGCTGAAGGCGTCGTTGCCCACACCGGTCAGGATGACCACCCAGGTGTCGTCGTCGGCCTCGGTCTGGGTGATGGCGGCATCCAGCCCGCTCGCCACGTCGCCGTTGACGGCATTGCGCGCCTCCGGCCGGTTGATGGTGACCAGGGTGACATGGTCGGGCAGGCGTTCGATCAGCACGGCGGGGTTGGTCATGGCGGGCGTTCCTGGCGATGGCGGGCGTTGGTGGAGCCGACCATCGTAGGCAGCGCACCGCAGCACGCCCATCGTCCGATCCGACGAGCGCGCATCGGCCGCCGGCGCCGCCAGAGCCGGCAGCGCCACCAGCGCCGTCTGCCTATCTGGCCTGGGTCGACAGCGCGCGCAACAGCCCCAGCGCGGACGCTGCGGTCATCGCATGCGGGTCGAAGCCGTGGTTGCCGCCAAAGCGCAGGAACTGTTCGCGGCCCATGGCGTCTGCCGCAGCGAAGCCCATGCTCCAGCCCGTGAACAGGCGCTCATCCACCGGCTGCACATCCATCAGCACGACGCGGCGGTGGCGGCGGTCGGCGGCAATGTGGTTGTAGGTGTCACTGACCACCTCGCGCTGCCCCTCCAGGGTCTGCAGGAAGGCGCGGTGGTCGAAGACCAGCAGGCCGGTCAGGTTGCGGCGCGCGTTCGCCTCACGGGCATGGTCCACCAAGGCCTGCACGCTGTCGGGCGTGAGCGGGTCGGTGGCTTCGCTTGCATAGAGCAGTCGGATGAGCATGGCGTCCTTTCCCGCAGGCCGGGATCAAACGCCCGGCGAGTCGACAGGCGCCCAGCATAGTCAGCAACCCGGCTGGCCAAAGCCAGCGCAGGCGGGGTCATTCGGGGCTTGTTGTCCGGCTAGTGCCCCGCCGGCGCAGCAACGCCAGCACCCCCAGCGCACCGGCCAGCAGCGGCAGGCTGCCGGGTTCGGGCACGCTGAACAACAGCAGCCCGTCCTCCTGGTAGTTGTCGAACGTGCCGGCCGGGTCGAACTGCAGGAAGGACAGGCCGAAGCCGCTGGCGCCGGCAAAGTCGCCGGTGCCGCCCTGGATGGTGTAGTCCAGCGTGAGTTGCCCGCCCTGCCCGAACAGGTCGGCAACCGTGCTGCTGCCGCTGACCAGCCCGAACAGCGTGGCGCCCAGGTCGGCACTGCGGGTGAAGGTGAACTCGCCGCTCAACATCTGCGAGGTCATGTCGTAGTTGAACAGCACAACGCTCACCAGATCCAGAGGGTCGGCCACGTCCGGGTCGGGGAACTGCTCGATGCTGCCGACCCAGCCACCGTCGCCGGTGGTGGGGTCGAACACCACCGCGTTGCCGCTGCCGAAAAATGGCGCGAACACCAACGGCCCCGCCTGGGCGGCGGGGGCCAGGGCGAGCAGCGGCAGCAGGGCCAGGGCGGCAGTGCGCAAGGCGCGGGTGAGCAGGGGCAGAGGTGTCATGGCGGGTCTCCGGTTGGAACCCGTGGGTACGCACGGGCCTGGCAGCCGGATGCAGCGGCACTGCCCGGCTGGCCGATACACCCCCCGAAGCGCGGGGGGGTGGGGCCCGCCAGTTGGCCGCTCAGCCGTCAGGTTTGCATCCGGGGCGCTGCGGGCCGCGTATGTCGCAGCTCCTGCCACCCACACCACCCCGAGGAGATCCCATGTCCAAGCCCTTGTTCGCTCTCACGCCGCTGCTGGCCGCTCTGCTGCTGGCCACCGCCGGCCCGGTGGGCGCCGCCAGCCACCGTGAGGCGCCGTTCATCACCACCAGCCCGAAGGTCGACGGCACCGACTTCTACTTGTTCCGCAGCTACGAGGCCGGCCGCGCCGACTACGTGACGCTGATCGCCAATTACCAGCCGCTGCAGGACGCCTACGGCGGCCCGAACTACTTCGCGATGGACCCGAACGCGCTGTACGAAATCCATGTCGACAACAACGGCGACGCGAAGGAAGACCTGACCTTCCAGTTCCGCTTCACCAACACCCTGGCCAACAGCGGCGCGGGTGTGACGCTGCCGGTGGGCGGCAAGAACGTCGCCATCCCGTTGGTGCAGGCCGGCCAGGTGGCCAATGTGCGCGACGGCAACCTGAATCTGGCCGAGAGGTTCAGCCTGACGGTGGTGCGCGGCGACCGCCGCACCGGCATGGCCGCAGCCGCCACCAACGCCAGCGGCGGTGCCACGGTGTTCGACAAGCCGGTCGACAACATCGGCATGAAGACCATCCCCGACTACCCCGGCTATGCAGCCAAGCACATCCATACCGTCAACCTGCCCGGCTGCGCGATGCCGGCCAAGATGTTCGTCGGCCAGCGGCAAGAACCCTTCGCCGTCAACCTGGGCACCATTTTCGACCTGGTGAACGCGCCGGTGGGCTTCATCACCAACCCGGCCAACATCGGCGCCGTGGCCAACACCATCGGCGACAAGAACGTGACCACGCTGGCGCTGGAGGTGCACAAGAGCTGCCTGACCAACGGTGACGACGTGATCGGCGGCTGGACGACAGCCAGCTTGCGCCAGGCCCGGCTGCTGAACCCGATGCCGCCGTCCGGCCACCAGACCACCGAGAAGCCCGGCGGCGCCTGGGTGCAGGTGTCGCGCCTGGGCATGCCCCTGGTCAACGAAGTGGTGATCGGCCTGAAGGACAAGGACAAGTTCAACGGCTCGGCGCCCATGGGTGACGGCCAGTTCATCGACTATGTGACCAACCCCACCCTGCCCGCGCTGTTGGAGATCGCGCTGGCGCTGCCCGGCATCGCGCCGACCAACTTCCCGCGCAACGACCTGGTCACCACCTTCCTGACCGGCATCGCCGGGGTGAACCAGCCGAAGAACGTGGTGGGCTCGGAGATGCTGCGCCTGAACACCGCGATCCCGGCGGTGCCGTTCGCGCAGCAGAACCGCCTGGGCATCGTCGGCAACATCCTGGCCGGCGGTACCGACAACGCCGGCTACCCCAACGGCCGCCGGCCGAAGGACGACGTGGTCGACATCTCGCTGGTGGCGGTGATGGGCGGTTTGTGCATGGCCAACGGCACCACCAACGCGCTGGGCTTCGGCACCGATTGCAACCCGTCGAAGGTGCCGCTGAAAGAGACGTCGTTCAGGTTGCACGACGCGGTGGACCAGGCGGTGGTGCCCTTGCTGCCGGGCTTCCCGTACCTGAACACACCGCTGCCGGGCAGCAACTGATGCAACGCAAGGAGATCATGTGATGAACACCCCCTTGCGACTGTGCATTGCCGCCGCCACCGCAGCCCTGCTGACGGCCTGCGGCGGCGGGTCGGACCCGGACCCGCTGCCCACCATGCCCACGCAGACCGTGCCCGACAGCGCCACCGCATCGGTGGCCGCCTACGTCAGCTACACCAGCAAGCTCATTGCCGACGTGAAGGACAGCGAGTCTGCCCAGCCGCTGCTGTTGAATGCGGCAGATGCACCCAGCAGCGAGACCGCGGCGCCGCAACCGGTGATCTGACCGGCCGGCTACGCCACGGCGCGTTGCTTGATCTGCGCGAGGACCTGGAACATGCGCGCGACCGTGGCCGCCGGAAACAGTGCCTCCGGCCCCTGGGGGCTGATGTCCAGGTAGGGCGATTCATACAGGCGCCCTGCCTCCACCACGCCGTTGGTGCTGAGCTCTGACACGATCAGGTCGATGAACTCCAGCTGGTCCGGCGTGGCGGTGGTGCCCGCCACGAACTCGTCGAAGGCCTGGCTGACCGCGTCGCGGTCCATGCCCACCAATGACCGGATGAACACGCCCAGGCTGGTGCTGCCGGCGGCGGCCTTGCCGATCAGGTCGGGCGAGCCACCGGCCTGCACCAGCATCTGTTCCAGCGCGGCCAGGTCGGTGGGTGTCAGCGGCTGGCCGCGGCGCAGCCGCTGCAACGCCAGGTGGTCGGCATGGGCCCGCAGGAACTGGCGCGCCTTGTCCTTGAACTTCGCCATGTCCAGTCCGGTGGCGACATCTGGCAGAACCACCTCGGTCCCGGTGCCCAGTTCGTCGATGAAGTCGGTGTAGACCACCAACTTCTTCGACTTCTCGATCAGCTTGACCAGCGCCCGCAGACGCTTGCGGGCGTTCTCCAGCATGCCCAGCGTCACGCCGGCCCACCAGTCTTCGCCCGCCATGGCCTGGATCAGCACCATCTCGGCCAGGATGGCGGGCACGGCCTGCTGCTCTTCCAGTGCGCTGGCAATGGTGCGGATCTGGTCACGCAGCGCGGCGAAGCCAGGGCCGGCCTGCAGGATGTTCAGCTGGGTGCGCAGCACCAGCAGGTCGAACCGCTTCGCCTCCTCGTCGCTGTCCACCAACGCGGTGGGCAGGCTGGCGACATGGGCCCGCAGCTCGATCTGGTCGTCGCCGGTCAAGGTCTTCCAGGCCCCGAGCCTGGCGAACTTCTCGACCGACCGCCGCTGCGGCCGCACCACGAAGTTATCCATGTGCATCGCCGCCACCACCTGGTGCAGGTGCGCGGCCGTGCTGTCGCGCAACTGCTGGCTGTCGGGCTGCGCGCCGTAGCTTGCGGGCGGGTCGGCGGCAACCCGGCCACCCACGGCCTTGCGGTCCAGTTCATCGATCAGGCTCACCCGCGCCTTGAACAGCCGGGTGCCCAAGGACTCGCTGGCAGCGCCGTCTGTCGTGACTGGGTGTTGGCCGAAAAACTCCAGGTTCTGGCAGTAGTCGAACAGGTAGAAGAACTTCTTGTGGTCGCCCGGCCCGAACAGATCCGGGCACAGCCGGGTGCCGCGCCCCAGCATCTGCCAGAACTTGGTGCGCGAGCGGACGATCTTGAAGAACACCAGGTTCAGCACCTCGGGCACGTCGATGCCGGTGTCGAGCATGTCCACCGAAATGGCGATGTGCGGCGCCTTGTCCTTGGTCGAGAAGGCGTCGATCAGGCTCTGCGCGTAGACGGTCTTGTAGGTCACCACGCGCGCGAACTCGCCCTTGTGGTGCGGGTAGTTGACATTGAACCGCTCGGCGATGAACTCGGCGTGCGCGTTGTTCTTGGCGAAGACGATGGTCTTGCCCAGCCGGTCGCCACCGGCCACCTTCTGGCCATGGGTCATCAGGTGGGCCAGCACCTTGTCCACCGTGTCGGTGTTGAACAGCCACTTGTTCAGCGCCGCTGCGTCCACCGCGTCGGGCGGCGGTTCACCGTCCTCGTTCCACTCCAATGCGTCCCACTGTTCCTTCTCGTCCTCGCTGAGCTGGGCGTACTTGATGCCGTCGCGCTGGAACTTCAGCGGCACCGACACCGCCACAGGCGGCACCAGGTGCCCGTCGGTCACCGCCTGGTCCAGCGGGTAGGCATCGGTGGGCACGCCGTCTTCCAGGTCGAACAGGCCGTAGGTGTTGTGGTCGATCTCGTCCTTGGGCGTGGCTGTCAGGCCCACCAGCAGGCAGTCGAAGTAGTCGAAGATGGCGCGGTACTTCTGGTAGACCGAGCGGTGCGCCTCGTCGATCACGATCAGGTCGAAGTGGCCGACGCCGAAGCGGCGCTGCCCGCCGTTCTTGCCATCCATGGCCTCGTCGATCAGGCCCATCATCGTCGGGTAGGTGGACACGAACACCCGGCCGTCGGTGTGCTTGTCGGTCACCAGGTTGACGGGGGATGCATCCGGCAAGTGTTTCTTGAAGGCGTTCACCGCCTGGTTCACCAGCGCCACCCGGTCGGCCAGGAACAGCACGCGCTTGGCCCAGTTGGCGCGCATCAGCACGTCGGCCAGCGCGATCACGGTACGGGTCTTTCCGGCGCCGGTGGCCATCACCGCCAGCGCCTTGCGCAGCTTGTGCATCTCGAAAGTCTCGCCGATGCGCCGAACGGTGCGCACCTGGTAGTAGCGCTCGATGATGCTGGCGTCGATCACGGCCGCAGCCAGTGGCTTGCGGCTGCTGCGCCGCTGGACCAACAGCGCCAACTCGGCCTTCTTGTAGAAGCCCTGCACCGCCCGCGGCGGGTACATGGCGTCGTCCCAGATCCAGTGTTCGTAGCCGTTGGAGCAGAAGATAACCGGGCGCTGGCCGTACTGCGCCTCCAGGCAGTCGGCATACAGCCTGGCCTGCTGCTGGCCCACCTTGGCGCCCTTCTTCGTGCGCTTCGCTTCCACCAGCGCCAGCGGCTTGCCGTCGTCGCCCCATAGCACGTAGTCG
>JBBRVT010000167.1:0-9108 GCA_038246615.1 Burkholderiales bacterium | reverse complement strand
GCGCCGGGCGTGGTGGCGGTGCTTCCCGGCGACGCCACCTGGGCCCTGCGCGACGAGGCGCTGGCCCAGGCCGGGGCGCGCGCCCTGGCCGCCCAGCAACGCCAGTGGCCCGTGCCGGCCGGGCGTGAGGCCGCACCCACCAGGCATGAAGCAGCGCCGCCCTGGCTGCTGCTGGCGCTGCCGGCGGCAGGCGCCGCAGCGCAGAGCGCCGGGCTGGCCAGCGCCTGGCACCAGGCGCTGGCGCTGCAGCTGCCGACAGCCTGGGCCGGCAGCGACCTGGCGCTGGAGCGCCTGCTCACCCAGGCCCTGGCCCGCGCCTGGACAGCCGAGCGCTTCGGCCCGCTGGCCCATGCCGGGCGCGGCGACGCGCCGCTGCGTGCCTGGTTCCGCGAAGGCTGGGCCGACTTTCTGGCCCACCGCAGCCTGCTGCGTGAAGGACTGTGGACGCCCGACGACTACGCCGCCGCAGTGAACGCCCGCATCGCCGCCTACCTGGCAGAGCCCGCGCGCGCCCTGCCCAATGCCCAGCTGGCAGCCCTCAGCCTGCAGGCGCCGCAGTTGGCGCTGCTGCAGGCCATGCGTGGCGAATGGCTGGCCCTGCAATGGCACCTGGCGCTGCGCGGCGCCGGCCAGCCCGGTCTGGATGCGGTGCTGCGCCAGCTGCTGGTGCCAGCGGCGCAGGCCCGGCGCGAAGGCCCGATCAGCGCGCCGCTGGCCACCCACCGCATGGTGGCAGCGCTGCGTGGCGTGCTGTACGACCAGCCGCTGCGCGACCTGCAGCAGCACATCGAGCAGGGCCAGCCATTCGACTTCGGCGCCGACAGCCTGGGGCCCTGCTTTGTGCCGGCCGTGCCGGCCGACCGCACGGCACCACCCGCCTACCGACCGGTGGCCGATGCGTTGCAGCAGCCGGCCTGCCAGGGTTGGCTGGCGCTGGGCCCGGTGGCCGAGACGGCGGCCCTGCCGCGCGCGCGCGCCCAGGTGCCGGCACGTGCCGCCAGCAGCAAGGCCGTGCGGCAGGGTGCTGCCAAGGCAGCCGCCAAACCTGCCGCCAGACCAGGTGCCAAGCCAG
The DNA here is from genome assembly GCA_038246615.1 of Burkholderiales bacterium. GTDB lineage: Bacteria > Pseudomonadota > Gammaproteobacteria > Burkholderiales > Burkholderiaceae_C > Pseudaquabacterium. Next base: position 8,036 of record JBBRVT010000167.1, on the reverse strand, counting down.
CGGCCAGGCCCGCCACCAGGCCCGCGACCAGGCCCAACACCAAGCCCGCACTCAAACCTGCCATCACGCCCACAGCCAAGCCCCAGACCGGCAAGCCGGCCCCTTGACACAGTAGACCGCCGCATGCCCGACACCGACACCGACACCGCCACCGCCACCGCCACCGCCACCGCCGAAGCACGGCGCTTCATCGCTCGTCTGCAGCAGAGCCTGGACGATGGCAGCTTTGTGCGGCTGGGGCTGGGCCGGCCGCATGGCGGCGACCCCACGCTGTTGAAGCTGCTGGCACGGCGCGTGGTGGTCCAGGGCCAGGACCGGCTCTCGCTGGTGTGGCGCCACCGCAGCAAGGACATCACCAAGAACCTGCCGTTGACAGAGGCATTGGCCCTGGTGGGCGCGTTGCTGGACGATGGCGCTGCGGCTGGCTTCCACCATGCCCACCTGCAGACCGCCGGGCACGACATCCAGCTGGCGCGCGGCAAGAAGGGGCAGTGGGGCCTGCGCGTCGGCCGGCTCGCTGCCGCTCCGGCTACCGCACCCGCCACAGATGCTGGCGACGGCGCCACGGACAGTGACAGCGCCGCTGACAACGCCAGTCACAACGCCAGTGAGGGCGACAGCGCGTCCGGCGGCGACGGCCCCGGCCGCTACCTGGGCCATGACCGGGTGCGCCGCCATCCACTTTCGCTTGCCCTGCCCTTCCTGGCCGAACTGGGCGTCACCGACGCCCAGCAACGCCTGGTGCCGGCCATGGCGCGCAAGTGGCGGCAGATCAACAAGTTCGTCGAGGTGCTGGGCCATGCAATCACCCAGTCGCCGCTGGCGCAGCGCGATGCCACGCAGCCGGTGCGGGTGCTGGACTTCGGCGCCGGCAAGGGCTACCTCACCTTCGCGGTGCACCAGCACCTGCTGGCCAGCGGCCGCGTGCCCGATGTGACCGGTGTGGAACTGCGCCCCGAGCTCAGCAGCCTGTGCAACGGCGTGGCCGCCAGGCTGGGCCTGCAGGGCCTGCACTTCGACGCCGGCGACGTGCGCAGCCACCCGGCCGCTGCCACCGACATCATGATCGCGCTGCATGCCTGCGACACCGCCACCGACGTGGCGATGCACCGCGGCGTCACCGCCGGCGCGGCCATCATCCTGTGCTCGCCCTGCTGCCACCAGGAGCTGCGGCCGCAGCTGAAGAGCCCGCCGGTGCTGGCGCCGCTGCTGCGCCACGGCATCCACATGGCCACGCAGGCCGAGATGCTGACCGATGCGCTGCGCGCCCTGCTGCTGCAACTGGCCGGCTACGACACCCGGGTGTTCGAGTTCATCTCGCCCGAGCAGACCAGCAAGAACCGCATGGTGCTGGCGGTGCGGCGTGTGCAGCCGCTGCCGCCCGCGCAGCTGCAGGCGGTGCGCGACGAGCTGTCTGCGCTGAAGGCCTTCTTCGGCGTGCGCCAGCAGACGCTGGAAACCCTGCTGGCCAGCACGCCGGCAGCCTGAGCACCTGGTCCGCCACGCTGACGGGCCGCCGGGGGCCGGTGAATCCTCGGCTGCAGAACACATCGGACAACACACCGCAGGACAGCGCCATGCCCGTTGCCACTGCAGCCAACCGCACGCCCCAGCACCTGGCCCTGATGCAGGCGGCCTGGCGCCGGCCTGGCGCCGGCCTGGCGCTGCTGGCCGGCCGCAGCCGCGAGATCGAGGCCCAGCGCGCGCTGCCGCAAGGCGTGGCCGACCGGCTGGCACACGCCGGGCTGTACCGCCTGCGCACGCCGCAAGCGCTGGGCGGGCACGCGGCTCTGCCGGCCAGCTTCTATCTGGTGACCGACCAGCTGGCCCGGGCCGACGCCGCCAGCGCCTGGCGCTGCTTCATCCGCTGCACCGCCAGCCTGCTGGCCACCTACCTGCCCGAAGGCAGCACCGCCGCGCTGTTCCAGCGGCCGGGCCGTCGCCATCCCCGCAGTGGCCACCGGCATGGCGCGCGAGGCGCTGCAGCACCTCACCGAGGAAGCCAGCCGCAGCGCGCCGCAGGCCGGCACCTGTGCGCAGAGCGCCCGCGCCACGGTGCAGGACGCGGTGGCCTGCGCCGAGGCACAGCTGCAGGCCGCGCAGCAGCAGCGGCAGGTCTGGCGCGCTCTCAGACCGTCCAGCGCAGCAGCGTCACGAGCAGCACCAGCACGCCGAGGCCGAGGTTGATCGAGACCCAGTTGCGGATCTTGACCAAGGCCGCACCGCCGGCTGTCCAGTCGGCAGCGGCAACGCAGCTGCCGAACCTCTTGTAGAGAACGAAGCGGATGTGCATGAAGATCGCGACCATCGCGATGCCGAGCACCGCCATGACGGTCCAGGACAGCGGCATGTCGAAGCTGCCACCGGACTGCACCACCTGCTTGGCCACGCGGCCCAGCATCCACAGGCCGCTGGCCAGCGTCAACAACGAGGCCACGAGCACAGCCCGGAAGAAGCGGCCGAGCACATCGTGCATGAATCGCAAGCGCACGGGCGGTTCAAGCTGGGCGACGGCGGGGCGCAGGAAGAACTGTGAAAACACCATGCCGCCGATCCACACGATGATGGCCAGCAGATGCAGGGTCTTGAGAGAAGCGTAGATCATCGAAAAGCCCATTCAGATTGAAATCGAAGGCATGACCCGCCCGCTGCCGCGCCGGCAAGCCGCCAATGCCGCTTCGACGCCCTCCTGCACGGCACGGCTGGGAGCGCGCAGCTTGGCGGTAGACCGCAGGGGCTCACGGCGCACTAAGTGCCGCCGGGCGGCGGATCATCACCACCACCAGCGTCACCAAGGTCAACGGCACCACAAAGCCCAGCATCACGCCCGAGAAGGCCTGCAGCGCGGCGTGCTGCTGTGCCGCCAGGATCAAGTAGGCCACGTAGGCGACGTAGTAGCCGAGGAAGACGCCGCCTTCCCAGCGCGCGATCTCGCGGCCGGTGATGAACACCGGTATGCAGGCCAGCGCCACCGCCAGCATCACCCAGATGTCGAAGGCCAGCAGCGACGGCGCCATCACCAGGCCCAGGTCGCCCGACACCAGCCCCGACAAGCCAAGGCAGCCCAGGATGTTGAAGGTGCTGCTGCCGACGACATTACCCACCGCGATGTCGCGTTCACCCTTGATCGCGGCCGTGACGCTGGTGGCGACCTCGGGCATGCTGGTGCCGGCAGCGACGATGGTCAGGCCGATGACGAGATCGCTCACGCCCATGGCCTTGGCGAAACTGACCGAGGCCTGCACCAGGTAGTCCGAGCCCAACACCAGCGCCACCAGGCCGGCGGCGATCAGGCCGATCTGTGCCGCCCAGTGGCTGTCCCAGGCGCCGGCCCCGGCGGGCTGCACCGCGTGGGCAAACTCGTCCTTCGCGGCCTGGGTTTCGCGGCGCGACTGCACGACCAGAAACACGGTGTAGGCCACCAGCAGCGCGAACAGCAGGCCCCCGTCCAGGAACGAGAGATTGCCATCCAGCGTGAGCACCAGCAGCAGCAGGCTCGCGCCCAGCATGATCGGCACTTCCTGCCGGATCAGCTGGATATTGACCACCAGCGGCGCGATGAGCGCGCTGATGCCCAGGATGAACAGCACATTGAAGATGTTGCTGCCCACCACATTGCCGATGGCGAGGTCGGTCTTGCCGTCGAGCACGGCGCCGACGCTCACCGCCACCTCGGGCGCGCTGGTGCCGAGGGCGACGATGGTGAGCCCGACAACGAGCGGGCTGATACCGAACGACAGCGCCAGTTTGGAAGCGCCGCGCACCAGCGTGCTGGCGCCGATGACCAGCAGGATCAGACCACCGAGAAACATGAGCAGGTTCATGGGCCGGCACTGTAGCTAAAAAAGTCTGCCCGCCGCAGTGCGGCCGGCCGCAAACCGGCGGCCACAAGATGCGAGTTCGGTGCCGCCGTGGTGTCGCGCCGGCGCGGGGACAGCAGTTCCGGCCTGCGCCCCGTCCTGTTTCCCGGCCTGCCGCCCGTCCTGCTACCCATCACACGGCCACCGGCCGACCCGGCTGAGGACCGGAGCCGCCACTGCGGCGGCGCCACATCGCAATGACCAGGTGCAGCCCCACGCCCAGCAAGACAAGCAGCACGCTGCCGAGGCCCCAGATCACCCAGGTTGCGACGGTCAGGCCACCGGCCAGTGCCGGCGCGGTCTGCAGCAAGCCCTGCACAGCCGGCGCCAGGCCCGACAGCAACGAGGTCAGCGCCTGCGCGATCTCCGGCGGCACCCAGGCGGCCAGCCACTCCGGCAGACGCAGGCCCTCGGCGCCCGATGCGGCGCCTGTCAAGGTGCCCGCATTCGAGACCGCCCACACGGCGACGCCATGCAGCGCCCAGGCTGCCAGCGACCAGAGTGCAAAAAGGCTGAACACCACAAACCAGCTGAGTGCGTAGAACATGATCGGTCCGGTCTGGTCGAGTAGAAGAGTCCCGTAGTTTTCAGCAGTTTCGGATTCGAACATACCAGTTCCTGGAAGCCATAGACTTCGGTTTTTCCGATGTGAGGCAGGCATGCTGAACTACCGCCATCTGTACTACTTCTGGGTCGTGACGAAGGAAGGCGGCTTTGCCCGAGCGGCCGAGCGGCCGAGCGGCTGGACATGGCGGTCCAGACCATCAGCGCCCAGGTGCGGGAGCTCGAGAAGGCGCTTGGCCACCAGCTGCTCAAGCCCGCCGGTCGCGGGGTGGCGATGACCGAGGCGGGCCAGGCCGCCTTCGCCCGCGCCGAGGAAATCTTCCAGCTCGGCCAGGTCATCCCCGACGAGGTGCGCGAGGCAGCCAGCGGCAAGGTGGCCCGCCTGGCCGTCGGCATGTCGGACGGCATCTCCAAGCTGGCCGCGCACGCGCTGCTGGAGCCTGTGCTGGCCACGCCAACGTTGCGGCTGGTGTGCCATGAAGGCGAGTTCGAGCAACTGCTGGCCGAGTTGGCGCTGCACCACCTGGACCTGGTGCTCGCCGGGCAGCCGGCACCACGCAACCCGAACCTGCGCCTGACCAGCGAACGGTTGGTCGAGTCGCCGGTGGACTGGTACGGGCCCGCCGCCCATGTGCACAAGGCCGACGTGGACCAGTTCCCGCAATCGCTGAACTGCCTGCCGGTGCTGCTGCCCACTGGCCACTCGGCGTTGCGCCCGACGCTGGACCGCTGGTTCGAAGCCCAGGGGTTGCGGCCGCGCATCGTCGGCGAATTCGAAGACAGCGCGCTGATGGCGGTGTTTGCAGCGCGCGGGCTGGGGGTGTTCCCGGTCAGCCGCCTCGGCGCCAATGACGTCGGCTTGATGCGCGGACTGCGCTTGCTCGGGCGCTGCGACGACGTGAAGGAGGAGATCCACGCGATCCGCTCACGCCGCGGCCAGCACCACCCTTTGGTGATGCAGTTGGTTGCTGCGGCGCGGGCTTGATCGCGCCTGGTCGGCTGGCAGCGCCCCCAGACCTGCCGTTGCGCACCAGGCCCGCCGAGGGGGACCTCAGGCTCTTTGTCGGCGTGCCGATGTCGGCGTGCGCGCGTCGCCGCCATCGGCCAGCCGCCAATGGTGCCGGGCCGCCTCCAGCACCACGACTTCGCCGTCGGCAAGGTGGCCGTCCGCACGGGCGGCGGCCAGGCACAGTCGCAACACGGTCCTTTGCAGCGCCGGATCCGACACCTCGGCCAACAGCGCAACCAGGCCGCTGTCATCGACGTTCGCGAACGGCGAGCCGGTCGCGTAGCCGCGCAGCACCAACTCTTCGTGCAGCGTGTAGACGATGTGCGGCAGGAGATGGGGTTCCAGGCCCAGTTCGCGCTCGGCGCCGAGTTGCTTGAGGATGTCGAATTCGGAGCTGCTGACATGGCCGTCAGAAATGAGAACCAGCGCGACGATGCGCGCGGCTGCTTCCGGGCTGTTCTGGGGGTAGCTGCGCATCGGAAAGTGCTTTCGGTAATGACGTTGGGACGGAGAGCAGGAACAGGCCGATCGCCGCCTCTTGCTGGCGTGGTCGGCCGCCACCGGCGCCGCAGGCTGATGCGCCACCGGTGTTGCCGGAATCAGGCCCTTGAGCCATGGCGAACACCGGACTTTGCCTCCGACGCGGCCCCGGAAAAAGCAGAGTATCCGGACGTCTTGTCTCGGAATTTCCGAAGTTCAGAAGTGGACGTCGACACGGCTCGGCAGACCGCGCGGGCAGACGCCGACGCGGACGCAGACGCAGACGCAGATGCAGACGGGCCACGGCCCTGCCCTGCAGCCGGCTCTGCCCTGCGATCAGGCGCGCTCTGGCTGCACGGCTGTGACCGCTGCGCAGACGAAGACTCGATCGTGGTGCGCAAAGTCCCATTGCTCGATGCGGCAGTGTTTCCCCGCTTCGGACCCGGTCTGTCCCTGGTGGCCATGCGCACCGGAGGCCTCGCCCCATCGCAGGATGTTCACCGAATTGGGCACCCCAGGACGTGTGCGCGACGAGACAGCGGTTCCGGCCTGGACCACCCACAACCGCCGCGGCAACCCCTGCAGTGCCAGCGTGTAGGGCAGGTGAATGTGGCCGCCCAGCACCAGGTCGGCGCCGGCGGCCGACCAAGCCCGCGTGGCGGCCGCCCGGCCACGCAACAGGTTGGGCTGGTCGCGAGCCTCGGTCACCGCTGCGGGCTGGTGCACCACCACCACGCGCAACTGCCCTGGGCTGGCTGCGGCCAGCAGCTTCGCCACACGGTCGATCTGCGCTGCGGACACCTCGCCGTTCTTGTGGCGCCAGGCACGCGTGGTGTTGACGCCGACCACCAACAGGTGCAGCGACGCGTGCACCGGCTCGAGTTCGGCCCCGAACACCGCGCCGTAGCGCGCGTACGGGCGGGTCAGCCGCGCCCAGAGGTCGAACAACGCAATGTCGTGGTTGCCGGGGATCGCCAGAACCGGCGCACCCAGTCGGTCGACGAAGGCCTTGGCCGCGTGAAACTGGGCTGGCCGCGCACGCTGCGTGATATCACCCGACAGCACCACCAGGTCCGGCCGCTGCTGGGCTGCCAGGGCAACCAGGGCCTCGACCACCTGCGGCTGTTCGGTACCGAAGTGGGTGTCGGAGACATGCAGCAGGACCGTCATGCCGCAGCCGATGCCGCGCCTGCCGAGTCCGCTACACCCGCTGCACCTGCTGCACCTGCTGCACTTGCTGCACCAGCGGCTTGGAGCAGGTACAAGGGCTTGTCCAGCACGCGGATGTCGATGGGCGCGCGCATCAGTGCCACCTCACCATCGAACGCCACCACGACACCCCTGCTGCCGGGCGCCAGCGTGGGCTTCACGACCATGTGCTGGAACTCGAAGCCCTCGACGCCGGCGGCTTCGCCCAGCCTGCCCATCGCCCCATGCAGCATCAGCCCGATCATCGACAGCATGCCGATGGGCCGCAGCATCAGCGCGGCCATGCTGCCATGGCCGGGCGTGCCGGCCAGGGTGTCTTCAGGCTCGGCACCGAATTGCTGCAACTGCAGCCGGTTGTTGCCCACAAAGAGCGTCAAGGTCTGCACGTCGCGCACCGTGGCACCCATCTCGATGTGCAGCCGCAGCCTGCGCTGTGCGCGCAGCAGCGTCGCACAGGCCGCGACGAACGCCACCCAGCGGCTGCGGCCGAAGCGGGCCTTGTAGGCCTCGCGGTCCTGCAGCAACTCGGGGTAGGCGCCCAGGCTGGCGTTGACCAGGAACACCCGGTCGTTGATGGCGGCCACCTGCACCGGCATCGGGCGGGCATCCAGCAGCAATTGCATGGCGGCGGCCGGCTCGGTGGGTATGCCGTGCGTCCTGGCGAAGTAGTTGAAGGTGCCGTAGGGAATCACGCCCATGGCGCAACCGGCTGCGTGCGCGGCCTGGGCCACGGTGTTGAGGCTTCCATCGCCGCCGACGGCGACCACCGCCGTGCCGCGTGCCACCGCCGCTGCTGCAGCCTCGGCGGCCACCCGCGACAGGTCGGCAGGCTGGCAAAACAGCAGTTCACCCTGTCGCCCGCGCGCTGCCAGGGCCGATTCGATCACGGCACGCTTGGCATCGATGTCGAGGGC
>JBBRVT010000166.1:0-9176 GCA_038246615.1 Burkholderiales bacterium | reverse complement strand
CTGGAGGCGGCCTACCAGGCGGCGGGCTATCTCAGCGTCACCGTGCTGCTGCCGGCGCAGCGGGTGGACAACGCTGGTGGCGAGGTGCGGCTGCAGGTGCAGCAGGCCGTGGTCGACCGTCTGCGTGTGACCGGTGCGCAGTACACCCTGCCCAGCAAGGTGCGCGAAGCCGTGCCCAGCCTGGCGCCTGGCCAGGTGCCCGACTTCAATGCGATGCAGGACGAACTGGCCGCGCTGGCACGCCGCAGCAGCGACCGCGAAGTGACGCCGCTGCTGGCCGCCGGCAGTCGCCCCGACACGCTGGACGTGGAGTTGAAGGTGCAGGAAACCGCACCGCTGCATGGCCATGCCGAACTCAACAGCAAGCGCTCGCTCGGCACACTGGCCGGCCGCCTGGAGGCCGGCATCCGCTGGGACAACCTGTTCCAGCGCGGCCATTCCATCGGCATCGACTGGGTGGTCTCGCCGCGCCGCCCCGCGCAATCCAACATCCAGAACCTGCTTTACAACCTGCCGCTGGGCGCCGATGGCGACCGGCTGTTCATCACCTTCACCCATTCCAACAGCGACACGCCCACCGCCCTGGGCGGCGCCACCGTGTCGCGTGGCGACACCCTGCGCCTGCGCTGGCGCAATGCGCTACCGCGCATCGGCAACACCAGCCAGGCCCTGAGCTGGGGCCTCACCCTGCGGGATCTGCGCGACGGCAACCGCGACGTGGCCGGCTTCAATGCGCCGTCGACACCGCTGCGCTACCCCGCCTTCAGCCTGGCCTGGGATCTGGACATGCCCGGCAGCGGCCAGCCCGGCCGGCTGACCCGGCTGGGCGCCGAGTTCACCGCCAGCGTGCGCGGCCTCAGCGCCCGCACGGTCGATTGCGGCGCCGGCGCCACCGCTGAGCCCAGGGACCAGTTCGCCTGCAAGCGCGCTGGCGCCAGCCCGGGCTTCCAGGTGCTGGGTTTCAGCGCGTCGCACACCGAGCCGCTGGGCGCCTGGCAGCTGCTGGCCAGGCTGCAAGGCCAGCTGACCGATGCACCGCTGGTGCCGGCCGAGCAGCTGGTGTTCGGCGGTGAAGACTCGGCCCGCGGCTACTTCGAAGGCGAGCAGGCGGGCGACCTGGGCGCCGCGCTGCGGCTGGAGCTCAGCGCCCCCGCCTGGACCCCGGTCGAGGGTTGGCAGCTGCAGGCGCTGGCCTTTCATGACCTGGCCCAGTTGCACAAGCTGGAGGCCCTGCCCGGTGAAGTATCCAATGCCCGGCTGCACAGCCTGGGCCTGGGCCTGCGGCTGGAAACACGCTTCGGCCTGAGCGCCGCGCTGACCTGGTCGCAGGTGCTGCGCGCCACCGCCCGTGCCGGCGCCACCGGCCTGCAGGAGGCCGCCACCGCACGCGGCCAGCGCGTGGACCTGTCGCTGCGCCAGCGCTTCTGAATCTGCCTTCTCCGACTGTCATCCTCGTGCCCATCCGCCCATGAATCAGCTGCAGTTCCGCCTGGTGTTCAGCCGCCGCCTCGGCATGCGCGTGGCCGTGGCCGAGGTGTCGCGTGCCTGCGGCAAGGCCGCCGGTGGTGGCAGCCGCCGACAGCGCCGCGCTGCGGTGCTGGCCGCCGTGCCCGTGCTGGCGTTGCTGGCGCTGACCCTGGCCCCCCCGCTGCCCGCCACGGCCCAGACCGCACGGCCGCCGGTGGTCTTCGCCAGCCAGATCGGCGCACCGCGCCTGCCGCTGCCGCAGCCCTACGGCAGCACCCGGCGCGCCGATGGCAGCAGCCTCAACGACCCCGCCAGGCGCAGCTTCGTGGCCAACCCGGCGCACGCCGGGCAGGTGCGCTGGACGGTCGACGGCCAGACCGCCACGCTCGACCAGGGCAGTGTCGAGCGCCTGGTGCTCAACTGGGACAGCTTCGACATCGGCGCCGGCCACCGGGTGCACTTCAAGCAGGACCAGGACCCGGCCCGGTATGTGTCGGCACTCAACCGCATCTGGTCGTCCGACCCCAGCGTCATCCTGGGCGCGCTGACGGCCGACCGCGAGGTGATCCTGCTCAACCCGAACGGCGTGTACTTCGGCCGTGGTGCGCGGGTGGACACCGGCAAGTTCGTCGCCAGCGCGCTGAGCATGGCCGACAGCGTGTTCGAGCGTGGCCTGCGCAACATCACCGACGGCAGCGCGGTGTTCAGCACCGACGGCACCGACCACCTGCCCACCGCGCTGGCCGACAGCACCACCACCCGCTCGGCCGCCATCTCGGTGGAAGCCGGTGCCGAACTGCGCAGCGCGGCCGGCGGCGACGTGCTGCTGGTGGCGCCGCGCGTGCTCAACGCCGGGCGCATCGTCACGCCCCAGGGGCAGACGGTGCTGGCGGCGGGCAGCAAGGTCTACCTGATGAGCGCGTCCGATCCGGCGCAGCGCGGGCTGATCGTGGCCGTCGATCCGATCCGGCTGGACGGCAGCCAGCAGGCCGATGCCACGCTGGGCACGGTGGAGAACCGCGCCAGCGGCAATGTCGGCACCGTGGGCGGCGCCACGGTGGACAGCGGCCTGCCCGACACCACCAGCGGCCTGGTGCAACAGCTCAACGAGATCCGCGCCGAGCGCGGCAGCATCAACCTGGTGGCGCTGACGGTGCGACAGAACGGCCAGGCCAATGCCACCACCGCCGTCAAGGGCGCCAACGGCGCCATCTACCTGCAGGCCATGGCCGGCACCACGCCGCTGGTGGGCAGCCGCAGCGGCACCGCTGTCGGCTTCGGCCTCACCGTTGAAACCGGCGGCACGGCCCGTGTGGGCAACGGTGGCGGCACCGTCGAACTGGGCAGCGGCAGCGTGACGGCCGTGTTGCCCGACGCCGGCAGCGCCACCCAGATCGATGCCGAGGTGTTCAACCGTTCGCGCATCCGCATCGAAGGCGGAGCAATCACCGTGGCCGGCGGCGCTGGCGTGCTGGCACCGGCGGGCCAGGTGGAACTGCTGGCCGCGCAGACGGCGCTGAGCAGCCCGCTGTTCAACAGTCTTGTCAACAGCGCGCCGGCGGCGGCCGATGCCAGCCGCATCGCCATCGCCCCCGGCGCGCAGATCAGCGTGGCCGGCCTGCAGGGCGTGGCCGTGGACGGCGCACGCTTCCAAGGCAGCCAGCGCCTGTTCCGCATCGAGCTGGCCGACGTCCCCGCCCAGCGCAGCACGCCGCTGTACCGCAGCGCGGTGTTCTTCGACCTGCGCCAGGCGGCGCAGCTGGCGGTGGCCGATGTGTCGGGTGCGGCGCTGGCCCTGTCGCGCACCGCGCAGGAGCTGTCCACCGCGGGCGGCAGCCTGCGCATCGAGGCCGAGGGCGCGGTGGTGGTGGGCGCCGGCGCGCGGCTCGACGTGTCGGGCGGATCGGTGCAGGTGTCCGAGACCACGCTGCAGGAGACCCTGCTGGCGCGTGGCGGCCGCAGCCTGGCCTTCAGCGAGGCGCTGGCCGCGCAAGCCGTCGACGGTGTGGCCAGCGTCAGCCGCAGCACCCGGGTAGCCGGTTACACCGAAGGCCGCGCCGGCGGCGCGCTGCAGGTCAACGGCCGCCAGATGGTGCTGGCCGGTGACTTGCGCGGCACCGTGGTGCAGGGCGAGCGGCAGGCCGTCGGCACCGATGCCCAGGCCGGCGCCGCCAGCCTCAGTGTGGGCCGCATGTTCGGCAGCAACCGCTTCCATTACCTGCCGGCGCTGGACCTGGCGCCCGGCGCCGCCGCCACGCCCGACGCCGGTTTCTGGGCCGACCCGCTGCACGCGCCGCTGAGTGCACTGCCGGCGCTCGCCATGTTCTCGTTGAACGGGCTCGGCGGGCTCGGCGGGCTCGGCGGGCTGGGCGGGTCAGGCGCGCTGGGCGGCAGCGCCGGGTTCGGCCTGCTCCAACTCAGTGCACAGGCCATCGGCCAGAGCGCCTTCGGCGCACTCGACCTGGGGCCCGCTGGCAGTCTGGTGATGCAGGCCGAATCGCTGGCGCTGGACGGCCGCTTCCAGGCCACCGGCGGCCGCATCGCGCTGACCACCACGCGCGCCGAGGCCGCCACGGCCGATGCGCCCGGCAGCGGCGACATCGTGCTGTCGGGCCGCACCACGCTCGACACCGCCGGCCGCTGGACGAACGCGGCGCGTGGCAGCGCTGCCGGCACCCTGCCGGCCGTCGACGGCGGCAGCGTGGCGGTCAGTGCGGCGCGCTCGCTGCTGGTGGCGCCGGGTGCGCAGCTGGATGTGTCGGGCGGCGCCATGCTGGACAACCGCGGCAAGCACAGCACCGGCGAGGCTGGCCGCATCGATCTGGCCATCGGCCGCTCGCCACTGATCCCCACCACGCTGCAGCTCGACGGTGTGCAGTTGCAGGGCTTCGACTTCGGCAGCGGCGGCACGCTCAGCCTGGGCACGCCCGGGTTCAGCTGGGGCAGCAGCAGCGTGGCCGGCGGTTTCAGTCTGCCGGCGGCCGTGCTGTCGGGGGCACAGGGGTTCGGCAGCATCGGCGTCAGCGCCGATGGCGACGTGCGCCTGGCCAGCGGCACCCGGCTGGCGCCGGTGCTGCACAACTGGCTGCTGGCCGCCGGCGCGGCGCAGGTGCCCAGCGGGGCGATGGTGGCCACGGTGGCGCAAGCCGTGGTGCTGGACGCGCAACTGGCTGAACGCGCGCCGGTGCACCTGAGCCTGTCGGCGGCACTGCCGCTGCAGCCGGCGGTGGGTCAGCAGGGCGGCAGCCTGGTGGTCGAGCGCGGGGCGTCCATCACGCTGGAGCCGGGTGCCAGCCTGGTGCTGCAGGCCAGCCGCAACCTGTCGGTGGGCACCGAAGGCGGCCTGCCGGGCCAGGCCGCCAGCCTGCAGGCGCCGGGCGGCAGCCTGGCGCTGCGCATCACCGGCCAGCGCGGCGCCAACTCGCTGGGCGAGGCCGGCACGGACCCGGCCGGCTTCCTGCCCGACCAGGCCCTCTGGCTGGGCGCCGACGCCCGCCTGTCGACGGCCGGCACGGCGGTGCTGCGGCCAGAGGCCCGTGCTGGCCTGACCGGGACGCTCGCTGCCAGCGGTGCCGCGAACAGCAATGCCAACGGCGCCGAAGAAGGCCGACGCATGGTGGGCCGCGTGCTCGACGGCGGCGAGATCACCCTGGACGCGGAACGCGGCCACCTGGTGGCCCAGGCCGGATCGACCATCACGCTCGATGGCGCCCAGGCCCGTCTGCATGTCGCCGGCCAGGCCGGTGCGGTGACGGTGGCCAGCGCGGCCGGGCAGCTCACGCTGCGCAGCGCCGAGGGCATGGCGCTGGAAGGCAGTGTCTCGGCTGCCGCCCCGCGTGACGCCAATGGCCGGGCGCTGGCCGACGGTGGCCGGCTCACGGTCGATCTGGGCGTGGGCGGCGTGGCCACCTTCACGCAGGGCAATGCCTACCCCGGCAGCCTGGTCGACAACCTGCAAGGCAACCCCATCCCGGGGGCGGTGGCCAAGCCGCGCAGCCTGCGCATCGAGGCGCCTGCAGCGCGGGTGTCGGCAGCCGTGGCTGCTGCCGCTGGCCAGCGCATCGACTGGGCCCAGGCACTGGACAGCGGCATCGGCTGGATCGGCCTGCCGCTGCTCACACAGGCGGGCTTCGACGGCCTGCGCCTGGGCGCGGGCGACCGCATCCAGTTCGACACCGCCTTCAGCCTGCACCAGCCCTTGGGCATCGTGCTGGATGCCCCGGCCGTGGCGGCCGCGCCGGGCGTGGCCGTGGCGCTGGGCGGCAGCCAGATCATGCTGGGCGACGCCACCGCACCACGCAGCCGCGTGGGTGCCCAGCCAGACCGCCAGGCGCGCGCCGACGATCCGGCCGTGGCCGCCACCACGCTGACGCTGCGCGCCGACACGCTGACCCTGGTCGGCCGAACCGCGCTGCAAGGCTTCAACAGCGTGGCGATGGAGGCCGCTGGCGACCTGCGACTGAGCAGCATCAGCCCGCAGCAGGACAGCGGCACCGGCAGCCTGGCCTTCGCTTCCGATCTGCTGTTGCAGGCCGTGCAGATCTACAGCACCAGCGGCAGTGCGTTCAGCCTGGACGGCCTGGCAGCCAGCGGCGCGGCCGACCGCGGCAGCCGCCTGTTGCTGCGCACCGCGCCGGCGGGCGCGGCGGCACTGCCACCGTTGTCGGCACTGGGCGCATTCAGCGCCAGCGCCACGACCATCGACCATGACGGCGTGCTGCGCCAGCCCTTCGGCAGCATCAGCCTGCTGGCCGAGCGTGATCTGCTGCTGGGCGAGCGCAGCATCACGTCGGTGTCCGGCGCAGGCGCTGCGGCGCTGTATGGCAGCACCAACAACCTGTCGGATTGGGTGCTGCCCAATGGCCAGTCGGCCACTGCACCGCCGCTGGCCAAGCGCATCCTGCTGCAGGCCGCGCGCATCGACAGCGCGCCCGGTGCCCTGGTCGATGCGCAGGCGGGCGGCGCATTGCTGGCGTGGGAATTTTTCCCCGGAGTGGGTGGCAGCCAGGATGCCCTGGCGGCGGATGGCGTCTATGCCGTGCTGCCCGACCATGCTGCAGGCCCCGCGCTGGCGCTGGGCGGCGGCACCAGCCCCTGGGCGGCCATGGCCGATGGCACGGCCGACCCCATGGCCGGCCGCCAGCTGGTGATCACCCAGGCCGGCGCCGGCCTGGCGCCTGGTGCCTACACACTGGTGCCCGCCCGCTGGGCGCTGCTGCAAGGCCGGCTGCATCAGGGGGCCTACCTGGTGCAGCGCGCCAGCGATGGCAGCAGCGCACAGGCGCCGGCGCTGGCGCAGGACGACGGCAGCGTGGTCGTCAGCGGTTACCTGCGGGCGTCGGGCTCGGTCTACGACCCGGTCTTGCGGCAGCGCTTCGAGGTGGCGTCGCCGCGGGTGTTCAGCGCGCGCAGCGAGCAGCGCTTGACCGACGTCAGCAGCCTGCTGGCCCGCCAGGCCAGCGCGGCCGGCGCGACCCAGGCGCCCGCGCTGCCACGCGACGGCGGCCAGGTGCAGGTGCAACTGACGGCCGCCAGCGCCGCAGACGACGCCGCGCGCTCGGTCTGGCAGGCCCGGCTGGCACTGGGCGCCGGCAGTGGCAGCAGCAGCACCGGCACCAGCGGGCGTGCCGGCACACTCGACCTGAGCGCGGCGTCGCTGGCCCTGGTCGACGATGCCGGCAAGACCCCGGCCGGCGCCCTCGGCATCACCGCCGCGGTGCTGGCCGACAGCCAGGCCGGCAGCGTGCTGCTGGGCGCCCTGCGCAGCCAGCCCGTGGCGGGCAGCGACGGCGTGGCCAGCTTCAGCCTGTCCGGCACCCTGGCCCAGGCGGTGCGGGTCGACATCGGCAGCACGCCGCTGCGGCTGGAGGAACTGGTGCTGGCCAGCGCCGGCACGCTGGACATCGCCGCCGGCAGCCAGCTGCTGGCGGGCAGCACCGCCACCCAGGGTGCCCGGCGGCTGCAAGCCAGCGGTGACGGCGCGCTGGCGGTGGTCAGCGCCAACCCGCTCGACGTGCAGCGCAGCGGCGTGGCGCTGGCGGGCGGCAACCTGGCGGTGGGTGCGGGCGCCAGCCTGGCCGGTGCGCAGGTGTCGGTGGACGCCACCGGCACACTGCAGCTGGCGCCCAGCGTCAACCTGTCGGCTGATGCGCTGGCGCTGTCGGCACGCCGCATCACGCTGGGCGCCGCAGCCGACCCCGATCTGCAGGCGACCGTGCTGGACGGCGCGCTGCTCGACACGGTGCGCCGTGCCGAGGCGCTGACGCTGCGCAGCTACACCAGCATCGACTTTGCCGGCACCCAGGACTGGGCCGCGCGCAGTGCCAGCGGCCAGCCGACCGTGGTGCAACGCAGCCTGGTGCTGGACGCGCCGGCCCTGCGCGGCGTGGCCGGCCAGGTTGCCGACTCCGCAGATGGCGCGGTGGCTGCGGTGCGCACCGACCTGGCCGCCAGGTCGGTGGAACTGCGCAACACCAGCGGGCAGGGTGCCGACGGCCTGGCCCCGGGCACCGGCACCCTGATGCTGCAGGCCTTGCCGCCAACGCAATACGGCCGCACCGGCGGCCTGCTGCTCGGCCAGGGCACGTTGCGCCTGGGCTTTGACACGGTGGGTCTGCGTTCATCTGGCGACATCGTGTTCGGTGGCGAGGGCGCCACCCAGGCGCAGGGCGAGATCAGCTTGCAGGCGGCACGGGTCACCGCACGCACCGGCGCCAGCCAATCCTTGGTGGCCGATGCCGGCACGCTGCGCATCGCCGACGCGCCAGGCAGCAACAGCCTGGGTGAACGTGTGGGGCAGGGCGCCCAGTTGCTGCTGCAGGCGCGCCGCATCACCCAGGCTGGCCACATCGACCTGCCCGGTGGCGCGTTGACGTTGCTGGCGAGTGGCGCACCGGCCGGTGGCGCATCGGCCGGTGGCGCACCGGCAGGCGCCGATCCGGCCATCCTGTTTGCCACCGGATCGTTGACCTCGGTGGCCGGCTTCGCTGTGGACAACGGCCATGGCTTCCAGGTGTTCGGCCAGCCGGGCGCCTTGCTGGCCTCGGCCGACAGCGGCGCCATCACGGTGCAGGGCCGGTTGACCGCCAGTGCCGCCGCTGGTGTGTCCGAGGGCCGCAGCGGTGGCGATGGTGGCCGGATCACGCTGCGTGCCGGTGGCACCAGTGGCACGCTGCAGATCGACGGCGGCGCCGTACAGGCCGCCGCGGGCGGTGGCGCCACCGACCGCGGGGGTGCACTGCAGGTAGAAGTCGCCCGCATGGCCGACGCCAATGTGCTGGCTGCGGTGGCAGTGGCCGGCGGCATCACCGGGGCGTTCGATCTGCGGGTGCGCGGTGGCGACGTGGGCCTGTCAGGCAATCTGACCGCCCAGCGCATCGCCCTGGCCGCTGACGCCGGCAGCCTGGTGCTGACCGGCGCGACGCTGGACGCCCGCGCGCCGAACGGTGGCGTGGTGACGCTGGCCGCTGCGGCGGATGTGGCGCTGGCTGGCAGCAGCGCCATCGACGCCCGTTCCACCCGCGCCGGTGCCACCGGTGCCGCCGGTGCCGCTGGTGCCGCTGGTGCCAATGGCGGGGATGTGCTGCTGTCCAGCCAGGCCGGGCGCCTGCGCCTCGGCGCCGATGCCACGGTACAGGCCGGAGGCGACGATGCGGCGGACGGCCGCATCGTGCTGCGCGCCGCGCGTGGCAGCGACGGACAGTCGGTGG
>JBBRVT010000165.1:0-9180 GCA_038246615.1 Burkholderiales bacterium | reverse complement strand
GTTTCCTCATCCCCCTCGGGGGGCCTGACGCGAAGCGGCAGGTCTGGGGGCGGTCATGAGGAAACGCCGGGCCGCTCCCAAGTTTCCTCATCCCCCTCGGGGGGCCTGACGCGAAGCGGCAGGTCTGGGGGCGGTCTCAGCCCGGCCGGCGCGCGGTCATCAGGATCCAGCCGTCTTCGCTGTCGGTCACCTGCAGCGCCAGCCAGGGTGCGTAGGCGGCCTGCAGTTCGTCGGCCTGGCGATCGAGGATGCCGGCCAGCACCAGGTGGCCGTCCGGCGCCACATGGCCGGCCAGCAGCGGTGCCAGCAGCTTCAAGGGGCTGGCCAGGATGTTGGCCAGCACCAGCGGGTACATGCCGCTCGCACGCTCGGGCAGGCCGGCCGCAAGCTGCACGCCGTTGGCCTGGGCGTTGGCTTCGGTGGCGGTGACGGCGGCTGCATCGATGTCGACCGCGTCGATGCCGCGTGCGCCGTGCAGCGCCGCACCGATGGCCAGGATGCCCGAGCCGCAACCGTAGTCGAGCACCCGCCGCCAGCCCGGTGCCAGCGCGGGCGCGTGCTGCGCCGTCCAGCGCAGGCACATGCGGGTGGTGGGGTGGGTGCCGGTGCCGAAGGCCAGGCCCGGGTCGAGCCGGATGACCGTCTTGGCCGCTGCTGGCGCGTCGTGCCAGCTGGGCACGATCCAGAAGCTGGGCGTGATCTCCACCGGCGCGAACTGGCTCTGCGTCAGCCGCACCCAGTCCTGGTCGGCCACCGGGCGCAGGGCCAGCACCACCATGCTGGTGGCCCAGTCCTGCGCGCGCAGCAGGGTGGCGGCCTCGGTGGCGGCGGCCTCGGTGTCGAACAGCGCGGTGAGGTCGGACCGCTGCCAGCCTTCCTTGGGCGCGGGCAGGCCTGGCTCGCCGAACAGCGCCTGCTCTGCAGCGGTGCCGGCGTCGGCATCGGCCACCGACACGCTCAGCGCATCGAGCTCGTCGACCAGCGCCTCGCTGACCGCTTCGACCAGGCTCTCGGGCAGCCGCAGGACCAGTTCATGCATCGGCAGCCTTCAGCGCTTGCGGTGTTCCAGCCAGTTTTCCAGGTAGTGGATGTTGGTCCCGCCCTCGATGAACTTGGCATCCACCATCAGTTCGCGGTGCAGCGCGATGTTGGTCTGGATGCCCTCGACCACCATCTCCGACAGCGCGGTGCGCATGCGCGCCAGTGCCTGGTCGCGGGTGTCGCCGTGCACGATGATCTTGCCGATCATCGAGTCGTAGTTGGGCGGCACGGTGTAGTTGGTGTAGGCGTGGCTGTCCACCCGCACGCCCGGCCCGCCCGGCGGGTGCCACATCGTGATGCGGCCCGGGCTGGGGGTGAACTTGTAAGGGTCTTCGGCATTCACCCGGCATTCGATGGCATGGCCGCGCATCTGGATCTGGCGCTGGGTGAACGGCAGCTTCTCGCCGGCAGCCACCCGGATCTGCATCTGCACGATGTCGATGCCGGTCACCAGTTCAGTCACCGGGTGCTCCACCTGGATGCGCGTGTTCATCTCGATGAAATAGAACTCGCCGTTCTCGAACAGGAACTCGAAGGTGCCGGCGCCGCGGTAGCCGATCTTCTTGCAGGCGGCGGCGCAGCGGTCGCCGATGCGTTCGATGATGCGGCGCGCGATGCCCGGCGCTGGCGCCTCCTCGATGATCTTCTGGTGGCGGCGCTGCATGCTGCAGTCGCGCTCGCCCAGCCACACCGCATTGCGGTGCTGGTCGGCCAGCACCTGGATCTCCACATGGCGCGGGTTCTGCAGGAACTTCTCCATGTAGACCGACGAGTTGCCGAAGGCCGCGCCGGCCTCGCTTCGGGTGGTCTGCACCGCGTGCAGCAGGGCTGCCTCGGTGTGCACCACACGCATGCCGCGCCCGCCGCCGCCGCCCGAGGCCTTGATGATCACCGGGTAGCCGATGGCGCGCGCGGCCTGCACGATGGTCTTGGGGTCGTCGGTCAGGGCACCTTCGCTGCCGGGCACGCAGGGCACACCCGAGCGGATCATCGATTGCTTGGCCGACACCTTGTCGCCCATCAGGCGGATCGATTCGGGCGAGGGGCCGATGAAGGTGAAGCCGCTTTTCTCCACCCGCTCGGCGAAGTCGGCGTTCTCCGCCAGGAAGCCGTAGCCGGGGTGGATGGCCTCGGCGTCGGTCACCTCGGCGGTGGCGATGATCGCCGGCATGTTGAGGTAGCTCTGCGCCGAGGGCGCCGGGCCGATGCAGACCGCTTCATCAGCCAGCTTGACGTACTTGGCCTCGCGGTCGGCTTCGGAGTAGACGACGACCGACTTGATGCCCATCTCGCGGCAGGCGCGCTGGATGCGCAAGGCGATCTCGCCTCGGTTGGCGATCAGGATTTTCTTGAACATGGTGCCTCGGCTCGCAGTCGGCCGGTCACTCGATGACGAACAGCGGCTGGCCGAACTCGACGGCGGTGCCGTTCTCGGCCATCACCCGCACCACCGTGCCGCTCTTGTCGGCCTCGATCTCGTTCATGATCTTCATCGCCTCGATGATGCAGATCGATTCACCCTCCTTGACCGCCTGGCCCACTTCGACCAGCGCTTTGGCGCCGGGGCTGCTGGAGCGGTAGAAGGTGCCCACCATCGGGCTCTTGACGATGTGGCCGGTCTGCTCCGGCTCGGCCGGGGCTGCTGCCGGCGCGGCGGCAGCCGAGGCCATGGCCACCGGGCCAGCGGCCGTGTGCGGCGCCATCATCATCATCGGCGTGCCGGCGGGTAACTGCGGGCCAGCCTTGACGATGCGCACCTTGCCTTCGGCTTCGGTGATTTCCAGTTCGGTGATGTTGGATTCAGACACCAGGTCGATCAGTGTCTTCAGCTTGCGCAAGTCCATGGGTGGAAGCTCCAAGTGGTGTGGCGGTGCCAGCGGGCGCGTGCCGGGCAGACGGTGGCGGGTGCGGGTGCGGATGTGGTTTGCACGGCAACTGGCCAGTGCACCCGACCAAGTCGGCAGTGGTTTGGAAATTGGCAGCTACTACCGCGTACAGCCGTCAAACAACGTGAATTGTGTCACAGCCAATTGCGCAGGGCGTTGGGGTTGATGCGCATGCCGGACTAGCCCGTGAGGGGCCGGTTTGCGCCTGATCGACGCCAGATCGCTGTGAGTTCGCGGCCGGATCGCGGAATTTGCAGCGAACGGCGCGCGAGTGTCGTTCAGGCCGTTCAGGCCGTTCAGGCCGTTCAGGTCGTTCAGGCCGCTGAGTCAGTTCAGGCCTGCCGGGCCCAGCCGGCCAGCTCGTCGAAGTTGGTTTCGCCCAGTTTGCGTTGCAGCACCTGGCCGGCCGCGCCCAGCAGCACGCTGAAGGGCAGTGCGCCCTGGGTGTTGCCCAGGCTGCGCATCAGCTCGGTACCGGCCAGGCCGGCCAGCCCGATCGGAAAACCCACCTTCACCCTGGCCAGGAACTCGCGTACCGGCGTCGGCCCGTCGATGGCCAAACCCACCACCTGCCAGCTCTGGGGGCCGAAGGCCTGGTGGAAGCGGTCGAGTTCAGGCATCTCCTTCACGCAGGGTGGGCACCAGGTGGCCCAGAAGTTGATGAGCAGCGGCTTGCCGCGCAGGTCGGCCATCACCAGTTCGCCGCCCTCGGGGCGGTCCAGCCGCAGCGCCCACAGTGCGGCCAGGGCCTGGGCATCGCCCGGGGCGGCAGCGGCGCTGGCCCTGGTGGCCGACCGTTGGTGCCACCAGGCCATGCCGGCGCCGGCAGCCGCCGCTGCGGCCGCCACGCCCCCGAACAGCACCAGGCGGCGGCGGCTCGACAGGCCTTGGCTCATGCTGCCTCGGCCGGCACGGCCAGCAGCCGGCGCAGCGCCGCAGCGTCGCCACGCCAGCTGCGACCGCGCCCATCGGGCTTGAGCGCACCGCGCAGGTCGTCGTGGTCCAGCACGGTCAGGAACAGCGTCACCGTCTCGCCCAGTGCCGGGCAGCGGCTGGCGATGCTGAGCAGGTCGACCTGGCCGCCACGGGCGTCGGGGCGGCTGCCCACGTCGTAGTCCACGCCCTTGTTGATCAGCGCGATCTCGGCCGACTTGGCGTCGTCGCAGTACAGGTCGAGGTGGATGGCCGACAGCCGGGTGGCGGTGCCGCGCCACACCGCGCCCGACAGGTGGGGGCGGAACTCGGCCAGCCGCTCCATCCACACCAGCGCCATTTCGCGCAGTGCCAGCAGCTCGGCCGGCTGGGTGTCGGCGCAGAACAGCGCGATGTGCTCGCGCACCTGGTCTTCCACCAGCTCGTTGCTGGGCAGCGCGCTCTGGCGGGCGTTGCTGCGGCCGAGGCTGCGCAGCGCCTTGCGCTTGGCCTGGGCGTACTCCATGCCCTCGTCCACCACCAGCCGGGCAGCGGCAGCGGCAATCTCGTCGGCAAGGTCGGCAGGCATGGGTTGATTGTGCCCGGCGGCACCGGCCCGGCGGCGCGTCAGGGCAAGGCCACGGCGCCCATGCGGGCGGTGATGGTGGCGGCACGGCTTGCCACGTAGGGTGAGCCGGGGTTCTTCTCGAAGCGCTTGGGCGCCGGCAGCATCACCGCCAGCCGGGCGGCCTGGCCGGGGCCGAGCTGGGCCGCATCGACCCGGAAGTAGTGCCGCGCCGCAGCCTGGGCGCCGAACAGGCCCTCGCCCCATTCCACGTTGTTGAGGTAGATGGCCAGGATGCGCTGCTTCGACAGCAGGCCCTCGAGCATGAAGGTGAGGACGAACTCCTGCGCCTTGCGCAGCACGCTGCGCTCACCCGACAGGAACAGGTTCTTGGCCAGTTGCTGGCTGATGGTGGAGCCGCCCACCACCTTGGGCAATGCTGTGGCCCGGGCTTTGGCGCCCGGCGTCTCGGGTGGCGGCGCGCGCCGGGCCAGCTGGGCGTTGCGGCGATCGGCTGCGGCCTCGGCGCGCTGGTTCTTCTCCCAAGCGGCCTCCAGCGCGTCCCATTCCACGCCGCTGTGCTCGGCGAAGCCGGCGTCCTCGCTGGCGATCACCGCGCGCTTCAGGTGCGCGGCGATGCGGTCGTTGTCCACCCACTGCTGGGCCCAGGCCACCTGCCGCTTTTCGGTGGCCAGGCGCACGATCTCGCTGCGCTGGAAGGTGGTCGATTGCGGATCGACCACCGCCATCAGTGCGATGCGGGCCAGGAAGAACAGCTGCAGCGCCAACGCGCAGACCAGCACCAGCAGCAGCAGGCGCAGGGCGTGGCCGCGCAGGCCGGTCAACTTGCCCGCCATCGCCCGGTCAGCCCTTGGCGGCCAGCCGTGCCCGCAGCGCGGCCAGCACCGGCGGCGTCTCGGGCACCACGCCGCGCCACAGCGCGAAGGCGCCGGCGGCCTGCTCGACCAGCATGCCCAGGCCGTCGCGCCCGGTGCCGCCGTGCGCGGTGGCCCAGTCGAGGAAGGGCTGCGCCGCCGGGCCGTACATCAGGTCGATGGCCAGGCTGCCGGGCCGCAGCACCGCCGGCGCCACCGGCACGCCGACGCCGGCCAGGCTGCTGGCGCTGCTGTTGAGCACCACGTCGAAGCCCTCGCCGGCATCGGCCAGCGCGGTGGCGGCCAGCGCCACGCCATGCTGGTCTGCCCAGGCGGCATGGCGTTGCACCAGTTGCAGTGCCTTGGCGAGGGTGCGGTTGGCCACGGTGACGGCGGCGCAGCCGGCCTCGATCAGCGGCCCCAGCACGCCGGCCGCAGCGCCGCCGGCACCGATCAGCAGCACCCGCTGGCCGGCCAGCGGCCAGCCGGCATGCTGCTGGATGTCGCGCACCAGGCCGCTGCCGTCGGTGTTGTCGGCGTACCAGCCGTCGGTGTCGAAGCACAGCACATTGGCGGCCTGGGCCAGCAGCGCCCGCGCGCTTGCATGGCGCGCCAGCGGCAGCACCTGGAACTTGAACGGCACGGTGATGTTGCAGCCACGCGCTGGCCCCAGGCCGGCGCCTGAACATCCATCCGGCCCCGGGCCGGCGGCGGCACTGGCGATGAAGCTGCGCACCGTGACCTCGAAGCCGTCCAGCGGGCTCTCGATGCGGCCGTAGACCATCGCCTCGCCGGTCTGCCGCGCAAATTCGGCATGGATGAAGGGCGACTGGCTATGGGCCACCGGGTGGCCCAGCACCGCATAGCGGTCTGGCAAGGGGCGATCAGGATTCATGGCGGCCTGGATTGTGCGTTGCCGCCGGCCCCGACCGCCGCAGCGGCCGCTGCGTCCGTGGCCTGGTTGGGCAGCATCGTGGCCTCCAGCCCATCGTCGCGGGTGAAGCGGAAGCGCGAGGTGACGACGATCTGGTCGGTCTGCTCGCGCAGTGACGCATTGAAGCGGGCGAACGGCGCGGCACTCTGCACGATGGCCACCGCGCGCCGGTCCAGCAGCGCATTGCCCGAGCCGCGCACCACGTCGGCCTCCAGCAAGCTGCCGGCGGCGTCGATGGTGATGTTCATCGTCAGCTCGCCATACAGCTTGCGGCCATGCGCCTCGGGGAAGTCGCGCGTGCCGCGCTCCTCGATGCGCCGGCGCAGGCGGTCGTAGTACAGCGCATAGGCCACCTCGCGCGTGGCCGGGCTCACATAGCGCTTGCGCGGGCTGGCGTTGTCGTCGTTGATGCGCTTCTCGATCTCGGCCAGCAGCTTCAGCTGCTGGCGGCGGCGCTCTTCCTGCTCGCGCTCCTGCGGCGTGCCGGTGTCGCGCTGCGGGTCGGGCGGCGGCAGCAGCGCCATCTCGCGGCGGATCTGCGCCAGCAGCTGCTGTTGCTGGTCCTGCAGCTGGTCGACCCGCTTGCGTGCCTCGTCGGGCGCATTGCCCATTTCGGTCTGCGGCATGGCCGGCAGCGGCGACGTGGCGCGGCCCTCGGCCAGGTCGCCGCCGCCGGCCAGCGCGGCCTGGGCCAGCGCCTGGGCCGTCGCTGGCGTCTCGCTGGACTTGGCATTGACCAGGATCACCTCCAGCGGCGTGGCGCGGAGCAGCCGGTCGAAGCTGGCCGGATCGGCGAAGCGCCAGCCGATCAGTGCGCCGTGCACCGACAGCGACACCGCCAGTGCGCCGTGCAGCGTGCTGATGCGGCGCCTGCGCATGGCGGTGGCGGGTGGCGGGTAGGCGGGTGGCCGGTGGCGTACAGCCTGCGGATCAGCCGGCTGGCGCGCTGCCCGGTGTGGCCGTCGCGACGCCGGCATCGGCGGCGACGGTAGCGGCCCCCGGGCCGATGGCGTCGTTCGCCGGGCCGATGGCGTCATCACCCAGGTCGATGGCGTCATCACCCAGGCCGATGGCGTCATCACCCAGGCCGATGGCGTCATCACCCAGGCCGATGGCCAGGGCCAGCGGGGCGGCAGCAGCGGCCTCGTCGTCGTCGCCGGCATCGTCGGCGGCCTGGCTGGCGGCGGGGTCGCTGCCAGCAGCCGCCGGCACGTCATCCAGCCGGCTGGCCAGGTTGGCGTGCAGGTCCAGCGTCAGCAGGTCGATGCCGGTGATGCGCACCCGCACATGGGCATTGCGCGGCAGCGCCTCGCAGCCCAGTGCCTTGAACACCAGCGGCAGGCTGTCGGCGCGCACCAGGCCGTCTTTCAGCGCCACGCCGTCGAGCTCGGTCACGCTGTTCTGCTGCAGCCAGCGCAGCGCCCAGAAGCGCTCGATCGCGCGCTGGAAGTCGTTGTAGGCGGTGTAGGCAGCGTCGAACTGCGAGATCACCGAGAACAGCATCGCGTCCTTGGGCTTGAACGGCGCCACCAGCGCTGCGGTGCGGCCATGCCGTGCGGCGGCGATGATCTGCCATTGATTCACCAGGTCGACATAGCGCCGCAGCGGCGACGTGGCCCAGGTGTACTGCGGCACGCCCATGCCGGCATGCGGCGCCGGCTTGGTGCCCATGCGCACCTTGATGCCCGGCGCCATGCTGGCCTGGCTGCGGTAGATGCCCGGCACGCCATGCTCGGCGATGAAGCCGCCCCAGTGGCAGTTGGCCAGGATCATCGCCTCGCTGACGATCAGGTCCAGCGGCGCGCCGCGCCGGCGCTCGCTGATGCGCACCTGCTCGTCGCCCTGCGGCTCGGCGCTGTCGTGGCCCGCATCCGCGCGGTCCAGCCGGAAGTTGTAGTCGGGCCGGTTGAAGTTCTCGGGCTTGCCGCGCACCACCTCGCGCTGGGCCTTGAGGTGCCGCGCCAGTCGGAAGCAGAACGCCAGCTCCTGGGCGAACGGGTACTCGGCCACCGATTCACCGGTGAGGGCTGATTCGGTCACCACCTCGTCGAGCTGGTCATGGCGCAGGTTGGCGCCGATGGGCACCCGCTCGATGCGGGTCTCGGCACTCTTCAGCGCCAGCGTGGCCTCGTCGAAGCGGAAGTACACGCTCACGGCCGGGCAATCGCGCCCCTCCACCAGCGTGTAGGCCTGCACCACCGCGTCGGGCAGCATGGTCAGCTTGTAGCCGGGCATGTAGACGGTGGACAACCGCTCACGCGCCAGCTTGTCGATGGGCGAATCGGGCGCGATGGCCAGCCCCGGCGCGGCGATGTGCACGCCGAAGACGATCTCGCCCTGGCCCAGGCCGGTGACCGACAGCGCGTCGTCGATCTCGGTGGTCTGTGAATCGTCGATCGAAAACGCCTGCACCGGCGCCAGTGGCAGTTCGTCCTTGATGGCCGGCGCGGCCAGCGCCGGGAAGCCGGTGCCCTTGGGGAAGCTGTCGAACAGGAAGCGCCGCCAGTGGAACTGGTAGGGGCTGTCGATCGCGCCTGCGGCCAGCAACAGATCCAGCGGCGCCTTCTGCGCCCGCTGGGTGGCAGCCACCACCGCCTTGTACTCGGGGCCGTTCTTGTCGGGCTTGAACAGGATGCGGTAGAGCTGATCACGCACCGCCGGCGGGCACTGGCCGGCCACCAGCTCGGCCGCCCATTCTTCGATCATCGCCGCCTGCTGGGCCTTGCGTTCGATGGCCAGCAGCGCGGCGTGTACCGTTTCTTCCGGCGCCTTCCTGAACTGGCCCTTGCCGGCGCGGCGGAAGTAGTGCGGCGCGTCGAACAGCCGCAACAGCATGGCGGCCTGCTGCTCGGGCCCGGCGTTGGCCGAGAAGTAGTCGCGCGCCAAGTCGGCAAAGCCGAAATCGCCCTCGGGCGCGAATTCCCAGGCCATCTCCAGGTCGATGTCGGCGGCCTGCGCCGCTGCAGC
>JBBRVT010000164.1:0-9227 GCA_038246615.1 Burkholderiales bacterium | reverse complement strand
CTCCCGCATCTCTGCCTCGGACTCTTTGCGCGCGGTCACGTCACTCGCAGTGCCGAACCATTCGATGATCTCGCCCTGCGCATCCAATATCGGGACTGCGCGCGAGAACGTCCAGCCCCAGGTGCCGTCCAGGCGACGGACCCGGTGCTCGAGCTCGAAAATGTTCTTCGTCCGGATGCATTCGTGGACGCGCGCCATGATCTTCGGCTGATCGTCCGGGTGGTTGTAGTCTTGAAGCCAAGTGCGGCTTCCGGCTTGTGCACTGGCAAGAAAGCTCCGGCCATCCAGCGGCCGCAACTCGCTCCAGTCCGGGCTCATGCTGTAGCCCACTTCCGAGCTGGCTATCGACAGCGCGCGGAAACGCCCTTCGCTCTGGCGCAGCGCCTCCTCCGCCTGCATGCGCCCGGTGATTTCTTCGACGACCCCGCCGAAGCCCACGACCTCGCCCGTGCCGTCGCGCACCGGGTACCAGCTTTCATTCCAGAAGCGCGTCACGCCAGGTGCGGCGGGTGTGTCACCAGAGAACCCGTGGTCCAACACGGGTTCGCCGGTCGCCACGATGCGGCCTGTCATCTCGCGCAGACTTTCGGCGAGTTCGGGCACGATTTCGCAGACATGCCGGCCCAGGTGCGCCGCGACGGGCGCGCCGTTCATCTCCGCCAGCCGTTCGTTGATGCGCACGAAGCGCAGATCCCGGTCAAGGAAGCAAAAGCCGATGTGCGCGTTGTGGAGCAGGGTGTCGAGCAGTGCGCTGACACGTCGAGCTTCCGCCTCACTGCGCCTGCGCTCGGTGATCTCGATGGCCGCACAGGTGACACCGGTGATGGAGCCACCTTTGTCGACCAGCGGTTCGACCAGCAGGTCATAGTAATGAGGCACGCCTCCAGCGTGAACAAGGATGTCCCGGCGTTCCCTTGCGCCAGTGCGCATCACTTGCCGCTTGATCGCCTCTGTGTTGGCAGCGTCCTGCGCCCGGTCAAACAGATCGCCATCCCGCTTTCCGATGACATGCGCGGAGTTGTAGCCAAGGGCGGGGTTGTAGATCCAGGTGTAGCGAAGGTCCGAGTCCTGTTGGAATAGCGTGACCGGAGCCATGCCGAGCGCAACTTCGAAACGCCGTGTGACATCGGCCAGATTCGTCTCGGCCTGCTTCCAGGAGCTGATGTCGCTCCCGGCCGCGACCTGCACTGCGCCGCTGAGGACGGCACGCAGTCTTTCCTCCGCCTGCGCAAGCAGCGCACGCAAGGCGGCATTCTCCATGCGGAGCTGCTCGTCGGGGGATGCAGTCAGAGTCATGGGGGACGTCGCACACCGCGCGGGGAAAGCGCAGGCGCCTTTGGTGTAGCGGCAGACATCGTCGCCTTTCTGTGCTTCTCGAGCGACGGCCGCCCCGCAGGCAGCCCGCCACTGGTGGTTTCTCGAAGCCAATGATGCCAATGGAAGACTGCGAGAAACCGGGTGGCGCGTTCAGCGGTCAAGCCGTCATCGCGCGAGTTTGATCCGGCTACTCGTCTCGACGCTGAAGGCCTAGGTCGCCAACGCGTGTAGGAAACTGCCTACCCGACGAGTCCGGCCAGGCCTCCAGGCAGGGAGCGATGACGGGGCCACCTGGGTCCTGCCGATCGCAGCAGGCGGTCAGCCAGCAGCGCCTTTCCCACGGTCGCCGAAGTGCGAAGAATGCTTCTCGTCCACACAGCCGGAGGAGCGCGAACCTTGGAATACAACAGCAAGCCCCGGAAAGCGCCTGCACCCAGGCCGTCGTTCGTGGACCTGGGTCTGTGGGATGCGGCTGGCGACGCTCGTGTCCAGGTCGAAGGCGCCGCAGTGGTCACGCGCGCAGGAAACCCGCGGCCTTCAGCCCGGTTCGCCCCACCAGCTGTTTTGAACTGGGGCCCATGCACAAGGGCCCGCAGGAGCCCGGCGGCTTCAGCCGCGAATAACACGCACCGGCAGCGACGCAAAGCCCCGGAACCGCACACGTCGGTCGCGCACCGGCGGCCCGGCCAGCTCCAGTCCTGGATAGCGCCTCGCCAGTGCGGCCAGCGCAATGCGCGCTTCCAGCCGGGCGACGTTCAACCCGGCGCAGGCATGGGCGCCGTGGCCGAAGGCCAGGTGGTGGTTGGGTTTGCGCGCCAGGTCCAGCACGCCGGGTGCATGGAACTGCGCCGGGTCGTGGTTGGCCGCGCCCACGCCCAGGGTGATGAAGTCGCCGGCCGGCAGGGTGACATCGCCAAGGGTCAGCGGCGCGTCGAGCTGGCGGTTGTTCAACTGCAGCGGGCTCTCGAAGCGCAGCAGCTCTTCCACCGCGCTGGGCACGATGCCGGGCTCGTCCACCAGCCGCTGCCAGGCAGTGCGCTGCGTCAACAGCGCATGCACACCGTTGCCCAGCAGGTTGGTGGTGGTCTCGTGGCCGGCGTTCAGCAGGAAGATGCAGTTGTGCAGCAGCTCGGCCTCGCTGAGCTGGGTGCCGTCCGAATCACCCTGGATCAGCCGCGTCAGCACATCCACAGCGGGGTCGCCCGGGTGGGCGCGGCGGTGGGCCACCAGGCCGCGCAGCATGGCGCAGAAATCGGTCACCGCAGCATGGCCGCGCGCCAGCACCTCGGCCGACGGCGCCGGCTCCAGCGCCGACAGGATGGCCAGCGACCAGGCCCGCAGCGGCGCGCGGTCGGCCTGCGGCACGTCCAGCAGGTTGCCGATGACCTCCACCGGGATCTCGGCAGCGAAGTGGGTGATCAGGTCGGGCGCAGCCTGGTCGGCCAGGCGGTCGAGCAGGCGCTGCACCACTGCGGCCACGCCGGCCTCCATGCGGGCGATGGCGCGCTGGTTCAGCGCGCCCAGCATCAGCCGGCGCACGCGGGTGTGCAGCGGCGCGTCGTTGAACACCAGGCTGGTGGTGTGGTGCTCGAACAGCGGTGTGCCGGTACCGAACCTGGGCGCGAACTCACGCCGCTTGTCCGACTTGGCCTGCGGCGCGCGGTAGACAGCAGCCACGTCGTCGTAGCGCGTCAGCAGCCATTGGCTGGGGCCGTTGGCGCTCCCGATCGCATGCACCGGGCTGTGCATGCGCAGCGCGGCATAGAACGGATACGGGTCGTCGATGAAGGCAGGCGGTGCGCTGGCCAGGCTGAAGCCGTCGATCAGCGCGCGATCGGGGGCGGATGGGCGGGTGGTGCTGGTCATGCGGCGCCTTCTCAATCAGGCCGCGCCCGCATCCGGAGCGCCATGCCGCCCGGCCCCGGCGGCAAAGCGCGCTGCGCCAGCCAGGCCCTCGGCCTGAAGCGCCGCCCAGCCGCCGGCGCCTTCGCGCTGCAGCGCTTCGGCCAGCGGCCAGTCCCACTGCGCCAGCGCACTGGCCCGGTCGGCACGCAGGCAGGCCTGCGGAAAGCCGGCGATCTGCCGCGCCAGGGTCTGGGCCTCGGCCAGCGCGCAGCCGTCGTCGACCACCCGGTTGGCCAGGCCCATGGCCAGGGCCTCGTCGGCGCTGACAGCCCGGCCGGTGAGGATCAGGTCCAGCGCCCGTGCCTGGCCGACGATGCGCGGCAGCCGCACCGTGCCGCCGTCGATCAACGGCACCCCCCAGCGCCGGCAGAACACGCCGAAGACCGCGCTGCGCGCCGCCACGCGCAGGTCGCACAGCAGTGCCAGCTCCAGCCCGCCTGCCACCGCATGGCCTTCCACCGCAGCGATCACCGGCTTGTTGAACACCATGCGCGTGGGGCCCATCGGGCCGGGGCCGCTGCCATCGGCCGCCGTGGCATTGCGGCGTGTGCCGTCGGCCACCGCCTTCAGGTCGGCCCCGGCGCAGAACTGCCCGCCGCCGCCGGTGAGCACCGCCACCGCCAGGCTGTCATCGGCCTCGAACTGCGCGAAGGCGGCACGCAGCGCGGCGGCGGTGGGGCCGTCCACCGCGTTGCGGCAGTCGGGCCGGTGCAGGGTGATGGTGGCCACCGGGCCATCGGTGCCGAAGGTGACGGGCAAGGGGTGCATCGCAGTGGCGCCAGGGGTTGTGCAGGCCAGTCTGCCTGCGCGCCGTGGTGCCGCTGGTAACCTCGGTGACTGTCCCTACACCGCGCCGCCGCGCGCCAGATCTCCATGTTCACCGGCATCGTGCAAGGCCTGGCTACTGTGGCCGACGTGACTGACCGCCCCGGGCTGCGCAGCTTCGAGCTGGCGTTTCCGCCGGGCTTCGATGCCGGCCTGGAAATCGGCGCCAGCGTGGCCTGTGACGGTGTCTGCCTCACCGTCACCCAATTGCCCGGTCCCGGCCGCGCCCGCTTCGACGTGATGCAGCAGAGCCTGGGCCTGACCACCCTGGGCGCGCTGGCCGTGGGCAGCCCGTTGAATGCGGAGCGCGCCGCCAAGGATGGCGCCGAGATCGGCGGCCACCCGCTCAGCGGCCATGTCGATTGCCTGGGCACCCTGTTGTCCATCCGCCAGCCCGAGAACAACCATGTGCTGCGCATCGGCGTGCCGGCCAGCCACATGCGCTATGTGTTCGCCAAGGGCTACATCGCGGTCAATGGTGCCAGCCTGACCGTGGCCGAGGCCGACCGGCGTGAACGCTGGTTCGAGGTGTGGCTGATCCCCGAGACCCTGCGCATGACCACCTTCGGCCACAAGCGTGTGGGCGACGCGCTGAACATCGAGATCGAGCGCAGCACGCAAGTGATGGTGGACACCGTGCGCGACGCGCTGGACGAACGCCTGGGCCCGCTGCTGCCGGCGCTGGAGGCGCTGCTGGCGCAGCAGGGCCGCAGCGTGGACGACCTGGGCGCGGCGCTGCGCCTGCCGCCGGCTTGAATCAGATGATCGCCTGCTCGACGAAGGCCGCGCCGCTCAGCACCCGCTGCGGGCTGAAAGCCGACAAGTCCAGGCTATTGAACTGCCCGGTCAGCAGCAGCTCGGCCAGGCCGCGGCCGGCGGCGGGCGCATGCTGCAGCCCATGGCCCGAGAAGCCGTTGCACAGCCAGAAGTTGGCGCACTGCGGATGCGGGCCGATCAGCGCGTTGTGGTCCAGCGGGTGCACCTCGTAGTAGCCGGCCCAGGCATGCTGCACCCGCAGCGCCTCGAAGGCAGGCACCCGGTGCGCCAGCGCCGGCCACAGCCGCTCGTCGAATTGCGCCAGTTCGGGCTGGTCCAGCGGCAGGTCGTCGGGGTCGGCATCGCCATCGCCCGGTGACCAGCCGCCGATGAAGCCGCGCCCCTCGCTGCGGAACCAGCAGCCCGACGCATCCACCACCAGCGGCGTGGGCGGCAGCGGCGTGGGGCAGGTGAGTGCGAACACCGTGCGCCGGCGCGCATGCACCGGCACCGGCAGGCCGGCCAGCGCGCCCACCGTGCCGGCCCAGGGCCCGGCGGCGTTGACGAATGCATCGGCCGCCAGCACGGCGCCGCTGGCCAGCTGCGCCGCCACCAGCCGGCCGCCCCGGGCCTGCAGTCCCACCACCGCGTCGCGCCGCCACTGTGCACCCAGCGCGCGGGCCTTGGCACCCAGCGCGCGCGCCCAGGCTTCGCCGTCCAGCCAGCCTTCACCGGCCCCGCCCAGGCTGGCCAGGGCCAGGTCATCGCAGCGCAGCCAGGCAAAGCGTGCCGCCAGGTCGGCCGGCGCCAGCAGGGCCACATCGGCGCCTGCGCCGCGCTGCACCGCATGGTTGTGCTGCAGCACCGGCGCGCCGGCGGCGCTGGCGCAGAACAGGTAGGCGCCGGGCACCCAGCCCACGTCCACCGGGGCGCCGTCCACGCCCAGCCAGTGCGCAGCCTGGCTGATGACCTGGTGGCCGAAGGCCGACATCTGCACATTGACGGCATTGCTGAACTGCTGCCGCACCGAGCCGGCCGACAGCGCCGACGACGAGCGCGCCAGCGTCGGGTCGGGCTCCAGCACCTGCACCTCGACCGCCGCACCGCCCAGCTGCCGCAGGAACAGCGCCACCGCCGCGCCCACCGCGCCACCGCCGATCACCACCACCCGCATCGCCTGCCCTCTCGGCTGTCGCCCGTTGCCCGTTGCCCCGCGCCACGACGCCGGCGCAGGGCCGGCGTCGTGCTCGTGAGCTTATCAAGCGCCCAGGGCGCTGCCGTTCGGCGGGCCGCCACTGGCGCGTCAGGCGGGCATCACTTGAACACCAGTGAGCCCAGGTAGACGTCCTGGCCGGGCACGCGCTGCACGAACATCGTGGCGTCCGACAGCCGCCGCGTCACCGGATTGCCCCAGCGCAGGTCGACCTGGCCGCTGCCGCTGGTCTTGACCAGCTGGGTCGCGTCCTTGAAGAACGCGCGGCCGTTGGCGTCCCTGGACTCCAGCATGTTGTGCCCCGGCAGCTTGGTGTTGGCCGAATTGGCCAGCACCATGCCGTCCAGCTGCATCGCCACCAGGTACAGGCGGTCCTTCTTCCACTTGCCGCCGGCATTGAAGCCCTTCACCGCCTTGTCCAGCCCGTGGGTGCGGATTTCGGTCAGCGCGCCGTCGAGCAGGCTCCTGGCCTCCTCGGCCGGGTCGGCCCTTGCCGCGCCGGCGGCCAAAGCCAGCGCCATAGCGGCGCCCAGCGCTGCCGCCCTTGTCGTCGAATGTTGCATCTCGTCTGCTCCTATCGGATTGCGCCGCCGGTCGGCGGCAGATCACGCACCACGGACCCTGCCACCACTGTCATCGGCAGCACTGGCGGGAACTTGAGGCCGGCACTTGTGGCCGGAACTTGTGGCAAGTGCTTGGGGCATGCGTCTTGGGCATGCGTCTTGGACATGCGCCCGGGACATGCGCGCGGGGCATGCGCGCGGGGCATGCGTGTGGGGCAGGTGCCCGGAGCGAGAACTTGAAGCCAGATGGCAGACTGCCGGCGAACACCGGCGCCTGCCGGCAGGAGCCCACGATGAATTCCTTCGGCAAAGCACCCCAGGGCCTGCGGCTGGAACGGCTGCAATCCAGCCCCTTGTGGACACCGCGGGGCCTGCGCAACCGCCACCCGGTGCTGCCCGGCCTGCGTGACGCCAGCGCCGCGCGGCCCACGCTGACCGACTTCGTGTTCGGCGGCGAGCGCCGCGTGCCATGCGGCCCGCTGCCCGCACACGATCCGCGCGGGGCCTGGCGCCGCCCACCGGGCAGCGGCCTGCGCGCCACGTGGCTGGGCCACTCCACCGTGCTGGTCGAGATCGCCGGCAAGCGCGTGCTCACCGACCCGGTGTGGAGCCCGCGTGCCTCGCCATCGCGCCTGATGGGGCCCAAGCGCTTCCAGCCGGTGCCGGTGGCGCTGCGCGCCCTGCCGCCCATCGACCTGGTGGTGGTCTCGCACGACCACTACGACCACCTGGACTTGCCGACCATCCGGGCGCTGGCCAAGACCGGCGTGCCCTTCGTCACCGCGCTGGGGGTGGGCGCCCACCTGGAAGCCTGGGGCGTGCCGGCCGCGCGCATCACCGAGCTGGACTGGTGGGAAAGCCACCGCCTGCCCGGCAGTGACCTGGAGGTGACCGCCGCGCCGTCGCAGCACTTCAGCGGCCGCGGGCTGAAGGACCGCAACGCCACGCTGTGGGCGTCCATCGTGCTCAGTTCACCCCGGCACAAGGTGTTCTTCAGCGGCGACACCGGCCTGACCACCGAGTACGCCGAGATCGCCCGCCGCCTGGGCCCGTTCGACCTGGTGATGCTGGAGGTGGGCGCCTTCCACCCCAGCTGGGGCGACATCCACCTGGGCCCGGAGAACGCGCTGAAGGCCTGGCAGCTGCTGGGCGGTGCGCAGGGCAGCGGCCAGGGTGGCGGCCTGTTCCTGCCGGTGCACTGGGGCACTTTCAGCCTGGCGATGCACGCCTGGGACGAGCCGGTGGAAACCCTGCTGCAGCTGGCCCCGCAGCACGGCGCACCGCTGCTGCTGCCGCAGCTGGGCGCGCCGGTGGAGCCGGCGCACGGGCCGGTCGACACGCCCTGGTGGCGTGGTGTGGACGGCGTGCCGCAGCCGGCTGCGCCCCAGGCGGCCGAGCCACCGGCGGCTGCGCCACCGGCTGCGGCCCTGCCCAAGGGCATCGCATGGCCGGCAGATTGACGAGCGCGGGGGCGGTTGCCGTGACACCGCGCAGACCAGCCGCAGCCGGTCAGCCGCTGGCAGTCAGCACGCGCGGGTCAGGGCCCTGCTTCAGGCGGGCTGTTCGTGTGGGCCGTCGGTGTGGGCAGGCCGGTTGTCGAAGCACTGGATGAAGCCATCCCACCGCGCATCGTGCAATTCGTGTTCGACGAAATTGCCGTTTGTGTATTCAGAGATGGTGCGGCGCCAGAAGGCTCGAGCCGGCAGGTTCAACGGCATCTGCCCGACCTCCCACTTTCCGCGGTGGGCATCGAAGAGAAACCGGGCGCCGAGCCTGCCGACGCCGGTTCTCCGGTACGGCCGCATGACGAAGAACTGGCCCATCCAGAATTCATTGCCGGCAAGGCTGACATCGGGATCGACGAGGCCGAACCCGGCGTATTTTCCGTCGACCAGAAAGAAGTGCGCGCTCAGCAGTGGGTTGCGCAAGTAGCGGTCTACGGCCAAGCCGTATTCGCCGTGCATGTTCAAGTCGCCCGGCCAGTATTCGCACATGTCGTACCGGTAGAACTCGAGCAATTGAGCGAGTACGCGCTTGTCTTGCCATTCGGCTTTTCGAAACGTGATGTCTGGCATGGGCGGTGTGTGGCGTTGCAGTTGCGCAGTCTATGGGCGGCACCATTGGTCCTCGCACGGGATTCCGTCCCTGTCTCCATCCATCTGAACGTTTGGACACCGCGCCAGGAAGTATTTGGCCTCTGCGCAAGAGGTCATCTGCGAGCAATGTGTGCGCCCATCACACCTGGTTGGTGACGCAGCAGGCGCAGCCTGGGGCGGGCGTTCTTGAGGCCGGGATGCATCGTCTGGCGTGTGCGCCCCGGCGGCGGCTCTGGCAGCCGGTGCGCTGCGGTTGATGTCGTGTGGTTTGGCTGGGCCAGCATCACTGGCGCTCAATTCCCGCAGGCGCTTTTGCCGTTCGGCATTCAGCTGCTCGACCGTCGGCTGCTTTCTTGGTTCTGCAGGTGCGCACTGGGTGTTCTGGTAGGTTGTCTGACCGTTGATGACGCACTTGTGCACGCTGCCTGCGGATGCGGCTGCAAGCGGAAACATCAGCAAGCCGATCAGTATGAAAAGAGAATTTGGGTTCGACATCGACGGAGCCAACGGTTGATGGGGCTGTGCGGCGGGTGTGCGGCGGGTGTGCGGCGG
>JBBRVT010000163.1:0-9268 GCA_038246615.1 Burkholderiales bacterium | reverse complement strand
ATGACCGGCGTGGGCGGCCTGCTGCGCCAGCTGGGCAGCGCCGAGATCGTCGCCCAGGTGGCGCTGGCGCGCAGCCTGCGGCCGGTGAAGAAGGTGGTGTTCATGGGCATGGGCGAGCCTGCGCACAACC
This sequence comes from Burkholderiales bacterium, assembly GCA_038246615.1. Lineage (GTDB taxonomy): Bacteria > Pseudomonadota > Gammaproteobacteria > Burkholderiales > Burkholderiaceae_C > Pseudaquabacterium. The sequence goes on along the minus strand of JBBRVT010000163.1, from coordinate 9,138 downwards.
TGGGCAACGTGCTGGAGGCGATCGACCTGCTGGGCACGGTGGGCCAGATCGGCCACAAGAACCTGGTGTTCTCCACCGTGGGCGATGCGCGCGCCTTCGAGCGCCTGCTGGCCCTGGGGCCTGGCGATGTGCGGCCGGCACTCGCGCTGTCGCTGCACACCAGCGATGCGGCGCTGCGCGAGCAGTTGCTGCCGCGTGCGCCGCGCCTCACGCCGGCGGAGCTGGTGGCCCAGGCCGAGGCCTACGCCCGCGCCAGCGGTTACCCGGTGCAGTACCAATGGACGCTGCTGGCCGGGGTGAACGACGGGCCGGCCGAGATCGACGGCATCGTGCGTCTGCTGGCGGGCAAGTTCGGCGTGCTGAACCTGATCCCGTACAACACCGTCGACGGGCTGGACTTCCAGCGCCCCAGCTGGGAGCAGGCGGCCGACATGGCGCGCCAGCTGCACCGCCGCGGCGTGCTCACCAAGCTGCGCCATTCGGCCGGGCAGGACGTGGACGGCGGCTGCGGGCAACTGCGCGCGCGGGCAGCGTCCGGTGGTGTGGCGGTGGACGTGGCGGTGGCGTTGCCGCTGCGCGGGGCGCGTGCGCCTCAGCCGGCCGGTTGATCCTTGCCGGCCGCCGCAGCGATGCGCGCGCGCGCCACCTCCGGCGACTCGGCCGCCGCATAAGCCGCCAACCCGGCAGCGCGGTCCAGCGGCACGGTGCTGGCCAGCGTGGTGCCGCCCGCCGGCTGCAGCGCCGGCGGAAAGAAGGCCAGCTTCTGCGTGGCCGCCAGCTTCCCGGCCCGGCCGGGCGACAGGTCGCGCTCGTTCACGCCGGCGGCCGGCGCCACCGCCACGCCGCCGACCATCTCCAGGTCCCACCACCAGCGCTTGACCGGGTTGCGCGCGCCGCCGGCGTTGCGCTCGTCATGGTCGATGAAGGCCTGGCGCGCTGCCGCGTCGGCCGGGCTGGCCGGGCTGGCCGGGCTGGCCGGGCTTGCGACTGTGGCCCACAGCAGCGCGTCGCTGTCGGCCAGGTCTTCGCGGTTGTAGGGGCAGGTCTTCATGCAGCGGCCGCAGGCCGAGCCCTTCATGTTGGTGAGGCGGTACTTGCCGCACTTCTCCACATCCGGCTTCCAGATCTCGTAGCCGTTGAACATCACCTTCGGGCCGAACGGGATGGCGTTGCAGGGGCATTCGGTCGCGCACTTGTTGCAGGCCTCGCACATCGCCTGCAGGCCGAAGTCGATCGGCCTGTCATGGGCCAGCGGCAGGCTGGTGGTGACCAGCACCGACTTCGAGCGCGGCCCGATGAAGGGGTTGAGCACCACCTCGCCGATGCGCGACAGCTCGCCCAGCCCCGCCATCAGCATCGCCGGCAGATGCAGCACTTCCGAGTGGGCATTGGAATGCACCCGCGCCGAATGCCCCAAACGCCGCAGCTGGGCGGCCAGCACACCGGCGATCAGCGCGCCGCGCATGTAGCCCCGCATCGACTGCGCACCCGAGATCCAGTCGTCGCCCGATGCGCCTTCCATGGTCTCGAAGCCCTGGTCGATCAGCAGCACGATGGCGGTGGGGTGGTAGGCGTCGATCGGCCGGCCCTCTGCCTCGTCGTGCGAGTAGTACATCCAGGGCTCGGCGGCGCAGATGCCGGCCAGGTCGGCGCCCATGAAATACGCCAGCGCCTTCACCGCATCGGCGTTGTGCTGCGCATCGGCCAGCGGGCCGCCGATGCCGCTGGGTGCCAGCGGCGCACGCGTGCCCTGCAGCGGCACCATGCCGCGGATCAGCGGCAGCATGGCCTGCGCCAGCGGGTGCTTCACCGCGAAGCGCGGCCGCTCGGCCTGGGCGCGTGGCCCCAGGTCGCCGGCCAGCGCGCGGGTGAACAGGTCGGCCCGCTTGGGCACGCGCTGGATGGCGTCGCGCAGCACCAGGGTGGTGGGCGCGTCCACCCGCGGGATGCGCTCCATCGGGTAGCGGCCCAGGTGCAGCGGGCGCCGGGCCTGTTCGGCCTCGCCGCTGGCCGGCCGGGTGCCGCCGGCGCCCTGGGCGGCGGCGTCGTCCGGCCAGGCCAGCGACGTGCCGGGCGCGATCGGCAGGTCGGCCGCCAGCGCGCAATCGGTGCTGACGACGGCGATGCGGAAACCCCGTGCCAGGAAGGGCATGGCCAGCACGCCGTCCACGGCCAGGCACAGGCCGGCGCGCTGGGCGAGGCGCGGCAGGTCGATCTGGGTGGCGCCCGCCACATGGCCCCGCGCCTGCCAGCCCAGCGTGCGCAGGTAGCCGGCCAGCACCACCGCCAGCTCGGCGCAGCGCAGGTCGGTGCGTGCGGCGTTGCTGCCGCGAATCCAGGCCTCGCCCGGGTCGCCAGGCAGCGGCTCGCGGCCGAACTCGACCAGCAGCACCAGCGCATGGCTGTGGGCGGGCGGGCTGTCGCCCAGCCAGTCGGCCGGTGTGGTGGTGCAGACGCCGGCCAGCGTGGCGTCCAGAAAATAGGCGGCTGCCTTCAGATGGTCGGCGCGGGCCCGCGGGTCAGCAGGCATCGGTGCGCGGGCCGGCGCGCTGGCGCCATCGAGCAGCGGGGCGAACAGGGCGCGGTATTCGGGCAGCACTGCCCTCAGCGCCGCCTCGCCGGCGTCATCCAGGCCCTCGGCGTCGCCCGGCTGGCGCGCCGGCAGTTCCGGTGCGCCGGCGCTGCGCGGCAGGCGCTCCACCGGCAGCGGGCCCAGGTGCACCGGGCGGTGGCGGTTTGAATGCAGATGCGGCATGGGGTTTGCTCCGAAACGGCTCAGCTGCCACGCAGGAAGTCGAGCAGCAGCGCGGTCACGGCCTCGGGCTGCTCCTGCTGCAACCAGTGGCCGGCGCCGTCGACCAGATGACTGCCATGCAGCCGGGCGCAGCCGCGTGTCGCCATGGCCGCATAGGCGCCAGGCTTCTGGTGCGTGCCCCAATCACTGCGGCCGGCGATGTAGAGCGCCGGCACGGCGATGCGCTGGCCGGCGTATTGCTGCAGGCCGGCCTGCAGGCGGGCGTCGATGTTGCAGCGGTACCAGTTCAACCCGCCCTGGAAGCCGCTGCGCTGGTACTCGGCGGCATACACCGCCAGCTCTGCATCGGGCAGCCAGCGGCAGGCGGCAATCTGCGCCGGCGTGGGCATCTCGGCGGCCACGGTGGCGGCCATGCCCAGCGCCGCGTCCATCACGTAATAGGTGGGCATCAGCGCCAGCTGCTCGGCCGTCCAGCCACCGAGTGCAAACGGCTGGTTGCCCGGCCAGTCGGCACTCTTGTGGTGGTAGTAGGCACGCAGCAGCGCATGCAGGCCTTGCGGCGCCTGCAGCAGATCGGCCTCGGCGCCGCGGCTGGCGTAGTGCCACTGGTAGTGCTTGCGCGGGCGCGGCAGCGCGGCCAGGGCCTGGTGGATGTCGGGCGTTGCCTTGGCGGCGCCGGGCGCCGGCACCGGCGGTGGGCCGGCGAAGGGTGCGCTCATCAGCACCAGGCGCTGGAACACGTCGGGCCACAGCAGCGCGCACCAGGCGGCCACCGGCGCGCCGAAGTCATGCCCCACCACGGCTGCCACGTTGCGCAGCCCCAGCGCCGCCAGCAGCGCCTGCGCATCGCGCGCCAGGTCGCGCATGCCGAAGGTCTGCCAGTCGCCGTCGTAGCGCCCATCCCAGCCGGTGGTGCGGCCGTAACCGCGCTGGTCGGGCGCGAGCACATGCCAGCCGGCGGCGGCCAGGGCCGGCATCACCCGGCGCCAGCTGTAGGCCAATTCAGGAAAGCCGTGCAGCAACAGCAGCACCGGCCGGCCTGGCGTGCCGGCCTCCAGCAGGTGCATGCGCAGGCCGTTCACGCCGTCGACGAAGCGGCTGCGCACGCCCGGCGGCAGCAGGGCGGCGCTCAGCGCGGGCAGGTCATCCTGGGGCATGCACGGTCTCCTGGGTGGCAGATTGTGCTGGCGCGCGGGCGTAGGCTGCGTCACCCGCAGGACCACGGAAGCCGCCATGCCCTTGACCGATGCCGAACAGCAACTGATCACCAGGACCGAGGCGCTGGCGCGCGAGCAGGTGGCACCACACGCCGCGCGCTGGGAGCGCGAGCGCCGCATCGGCCACGAGGCCCTGCCCAGCGCAGTGGCCCTGGGCCTCACCCGGCTGCAGGTGCCGGTGTCGCACGGCGGGCTGGGCTTCAGCTTCAGCTGCAAGGCGCGCATGACCGAGGTGCTGGCAGCCGCCGACTTCGGCTTTGCGATGTCGCTGGTCAACACCCACAACGTGGCGGTGGTGCTGGCGCGCCAGGCGACGCCGGCGATGGCCGCGCGGCACCTGGCCGATGTGGTGGCCGGGCGGGTGCTGGGCTGCACCGCGCTCAGCGAGCCGGGCGCGGGCTCCGACTTCGCCGCCATCACCACCCGCGCCACCCGCACGCCCGGGGGCTGGCGCATCGACGGCGCCAAGGCCTGGATCACCAACGCCGCCGAGGCCGGCGTGGTCGTGCTGTATGCGCAGACCGACCCCGGCAGCGGCGGGCGCGGCATCGCCAGCTTCATCGTCGACGCCCGCCGGGCCGGCTGCGTGCGCGAGCCGGCGTTTGCGCTGGGCGGCCAGCACAGCATCGGCACCGGCGGCTTCCGGCTCGATGGCTATCTGGCCACCGAGGACGAACTGCTGGCCCCGCCGGGCCATGCCTTCAAGGCCGCGCTGGGTTCGATCAACGGCGCGCGCACCTACATCGCCGCAATGTGCTGCGGCATGGTCGGCGAGGCGCTGCGGGTGGTGCAGGCCTACGGCCAGCAGCGCCACAGCTTCGGCCAGCCGCTGGCGGCGCACCAGGGGTGGCGCTGGCGCCTGGCCGAGGCCGGCAGCGAGCTGGCCGCCTGCCGCGCGATGGTGGCGCAGGCGGCACACGCCATCGACGCCGGCGCCGATGCCCAGCTGCCGGCCGCCCAGGCCAAGCTGCTGGCCACCCGCATGGCCGACCGCCAGCTGCCCGCCCTGGCCCAGGCCATGGGCGCCGAGGGCCTGCGCGAGCAGCACCCGTTCTCGCGCCACCTGGTGGGCGCGCGGGTGGCCAATTTCGTCGACGGCTCGACCGAGATGCTGCTGGAGCGCATCGCCGCAGTGATGGCGCGCGGCCAGGGCGCTGCGGGCTGAAGGTGCCAAGGGCCGGCTGGATCAGCCTGCCGCCGCAGCGCGGCCCGCAGCCAGCGCCACCCGCAGCGCGCGGGCCTGCTGCGGGTCCTGCGTCTGCGCGCCCTCGGGCACGGCAGCCAGCGACTCGTCGAGCAAGGCCAGGGCCTCGACAGCGCGGCCCCCGTCGGCCCACAGCGGCGCCAGCGCCAGCGCGGCGCGCAGCGCCAGGCCGGGCAGCGCCAAGGCGCGGGCGCTGGCCAGCGCGTCTTCCAGCCAGGGCCGGGCCTGGTCCGCGCCACGGCCACTGGCCTGCAGCAGCTGGCCCATCAGGCGCAGCACCTCGGGCTCGAAATAGCGCTCGCCATGGCGGCCGATCAGCGCATGCGCCTCGGCCACCAGCGGCAGGGCCTCGTCGGGGCGGCCGGCCAGCGCCAGGCCCTCGGCCTGCAACACCGCATAGAACGGCCGCGTCACCACCGCGCCGGTGGCCGCCCACTGGGCATGGCCGCGCGCCATCTCGGCCAGGCCCTCGTCCAGCTCGCCCAGCGCGGCGCGCAGCCGGCCGTGCAGCACCCGGGCATGGGCCAGCCACTGCACGAAGCCGCCGCTCTCGCACACCTCGATGGCGCGGCGCGCCGCCAGCAGGCCAGGCGCCGGCTCGCCGCGGAAGTGGTGCGCCACCGCCAGGAAGCCCAGCGCCTGGCCCAGGCTGAACGGGTGCTTCAGGGCCTCGGCCAGCGCCACGCCCTGGCGCGCCCGGGCCAGGGCTTCGTCGGCGCGGCCCATCTCCCACAGCGCCCAGGACGAATAGCACAGGCACATCACGCCGGCGTCCTGCACCGTGGTGGCGCGGCTGCCGACCTGCCGGTAGTCAGCCAGGCAGCGGTCGGTCAGCACCACCGCCTGCGGCAGCCGGCCCTGGTGGAACAGGATGTTGGCGTGCGCCCAGCCGGCCTGCAGGCGGGCCTGCGGATCGGGCTGCGCGCCCAGGCTGGCCGTCACCTCGTCGGCGATGGCCTGCGCCTGGGCAAAGTCGCCGCGCATGAAGTGGTAGCCCTCCAGCCCCAGGCGCAGCTTGTGCAGGGCAGCCTGGTCGCCCACCGCCTGCGCCAGCACCAGCGCGCGGTCGTAGACGGCGCCCACCTGGTCGGCACCGTAGCCCTGGGTGGCGATCAGCAGGCCCGACAGCAGCAGCTGCAGGCGCAGCTCGGTGGCATCACGCCCGGCCGGCGGTGTGGCGTCCGCGCCATCGGGCGGGCGCGCCAGCAGGGCCAGCGCGCGTTTGAGGTGCGCCGTGGCCTCGTGGTGGGCGCTGCGGCGGGCCGCATGGCGGGCTGCACGCTCCCAGCCGGCCAGGGCTTCGGCCCATTGGCCGGCCTGCTCCTGGTGCAGCGCCAGCAGCTCGGGCTGGCTGTCGCACAGCGGGGCGAAGTGCGCCTGCAGCACCGCAGCGATGGCACCGTGCAGGCGGCGCCGGTCGCGCTCGAGCAGGCTCTGGTGCGCTGCATCGCGCACCAGCGCATGGCGGAAGGTGTAGACCCGCTGCGCGCCCTGCTGCTCGGCCGTCAGCAGCCCGGCCTGCACCAGGGCCGACAGCAGCGGGCCGAGTGCCGGCAGGTGGATGGGCGAGGCCGCATGCGCATTCACCGCCTCGATCAAAGCCTGCGGAAAGACCCGGCCCAGCGCGCCGCCGACCTGGGCCGCCCGCTTGGCCTGGGGCAGCTGGTCGAGCCGGGCGGCGAGCAGATCCTGCAGCGTGCCGGGCACCGCATCGCGCAGCACGCGGGCGATGTCGTCGCCCGGCCGCTGTGCCGCCAGCGCGGCGGCCATGCGGGCCGATTCCTCGATGAACAGCGGCACGCCGTCGGCGCGCGCGGCCAGCCACTGCGCCAGTGCCGCATCGTTCAGTGTGCCGCCGCTGGCACGGCGCAGCAGGTCCTGCGCGGCCTCGGGCCCCAGGCCGCCCAGGCGCAGCATGGGCACGCGGAAGCCGCAGCCGGCGGCTTCGTCCGGCCCGCCGCGCAGGGTGATCAGCAGCAGCAACCGCTCCTGGCGCGGGCCGGCGATCAGCCGGCGCATCAGCTCGCGGGTGGACGGGTCGGCCCACTGCACGTCTTCCAGGATCAGGCAGACCGGCGCCTGGTCGGCCAGCACCGTGCTCACCCGGGCCAGCAGGTCCATGGTGAGCTGGCGGCGGCGCTCGGCCGAGCCACCACCGGGCACCGGCGGCAGCACCTGCACCGGCACGTTCAGCAGCGCGCCCAGCAGGGCCAGCGCCTGCTCGGCCTGCGCGCCGGTGGTGATCTGCAGCGCCCGCAGCCGCGCCAGCTGCAGCGCCGGCGGGTCGCCCTCGTGCACCCGCAGCTGGCGGCGCAGCAGGTCGATCAGCGGCTGGAAGGCGCTGCCGCTGTGCTCGGGCGCGCAGCGGCATTCCATGGTGCGAAAACCGCGCGTGGCCAGGGTCTGGCGCAGCTCGCGCACCAGGCGGCTCTTGCCGATGCCCGCCTCGCCGTGCAGCAGCAGGGCCTGGCGCTCGCCGGCCACGGCCGCCTGCCAGTGCTGCAGCACCTGGGCCAGCTCGGCCTCGCGGCCGATGAAGGGCGTGAGGTCGGCGCGGTCGTCGAAGCGCTCGGTGCCCAGCACCGGCCGCTCCTTCAGCGCCTGCCACACCGCGCCGGCGTCCTCGAAGCCCTTGAAGCGCGGCGCCGCGTCGACCAGCGCGAAGTCGAAGCGATCCCCGGCGATACGCCGGGTGGCGGTGCCCACGTAGACCGCACCGGCCGGCGCCGCCTGCTGCAGCCGCGCCGCATGGTGCACCGCCGCGCCCACCGGCTGGCCGTTGCGGATGACCACCCGGCCGGTGGAGATGCCGATGCGCAACTGCAGGCCCAGCTCGTCCATCGCCGCGGCCAGCGTGAGGCCGGCGCGCACCGCCATCGCCGCCGCATCCTCGCTGGCCACCGGGTGGCCGAAGTAGCACATGAAGCCGTCGTCGCCCTGCGGGTCGTCGGCCAGGCCGGCATGGGCGCGCGCCACCTGCGCCACCTTCTGGTGGTACAGGGTGAGGCGCTCGCTGTATTCCTCGTCGCCCAGCGTGTGCATCAGGCGGGTGGAGCCCATCAGGTCGATCGACAGGATGCTGACCTGGCGCACGTCGTCGTCGGGCGCGCCGGCCGTGCCGGCGGCGGTGTGGAACGCCGCCTCGCCATGCAGCCAGGCATCGCCACCGGGCGCGCCCAGGCGGCGCGCAACCTGGCGTGCGGCCTGGGCGGCGCGCGCCGGCGATGCACCTTCGGCCAGCGCCCGGCCCAGCGCGTCGCGCGCGGCCTGCGCGTCGGGCGGCAGGGCCAGCGCCACCTGGCCGGCGCGGCCGGCTGCGGCGGCCACGGCCGGGTCGTCCACCAGCAGCAGCGCTGCGGCACCGGCCTCGGCGGGCGGGCTGTCGTTCGCACCGGCGGCCAGCACCAGCCGGCTGATGATGAAGCGCTCGTCGAGTGGCTGGCCGTCGATGCCGGCCAGCTCCCAGGGCAGATCGGCCAGGCTGGCGTCCACCAGCAGCAGCAGCGGCCCGCCGCCGGCGCTGGCCAGCGCCGCCTGCAGCGCAGCCGGCAGCAGGGCCCGGGCCAGGCGCGCGCCGAAGGCCTGCAGGTCACTGGCCTGCCGCCAGGCCGGGCCACGCCAGCGCGCCAGGCCATCGGCCGGCAGCGGCTGCCTGCCCTGCCAGGCCAACCCGGGGCGGCCGGTGGCGAGATAGACCAGCGCGCCGGCACCGCCCGGCACGATGGCCAGGCGCAGCGGGGCGGACAGGTCGGGATCCGGCATGGTGGGCAGTTGCAGACCGGCGCCGTCAGGCGCCGGCGGTGTCCACAGGCAGGGCCTCGCCGTGCCAGCGCAGCATGCCGCCGGCCAGGTTGGCCACCGACAGGAAGCCCGCCTTCTGCAGCAGCACCACCGCCTGGGCCGACCGGGCGCCAGAGCGGCAGACGGTGACCACCGGCCGGCTGCGGTCGATCTCGTCCATT
>JBBRVT010000162.1:0-9276 GCA_038246615.1 Burkholderiales bacterium | reverse complement strand
GACCCCGCTCTTGTTGCGCAGGACTTCGACGCGCTGCGCACGCGTGCCATCGGCACGCTGCAGCGTCTGGCGGGGCAGACCTGGACCGACCACAACAGCCACGACCCCGGCATCACCGTGCTGGAGGCGGTGTGCTACGCCGTCACCGACCTGGCCTACCGGGCTGAACACCCGGTGCAGGACCTGCTGGCCGGCCTGCCTGCCGACGACGGCATGACACCCTCGGGCACCGCCGGCATGTTCACCCCGGCCCAGGTGCTGCCCAGCGGCCCGGTCACCGCCGACGACCTGCGCCGCCTGGTGATCGACCTGCCCGGCGTGCGCAACGCCTGGGTCGGGCCGGTGGACACGGCGCTGGCCAGCCACGATGCCGCCCAGGCCCTGCTGGCCCCGGTGGGCGACGCAGCCGCGGCCGCCGGCAGCCCGAACGCCAGCAGCCCGAATGTCAGCCTGTTACGCCCGCGTGGCCTGCTGCGGGTGACGATCGAGAAATCCGGCCTCGGTGAAGACGTGGACGGCGGCATGCTGGAGCGCCAGGTGGCCCAGCGCCTGCAGCAATGGCGCGCGCTGGGCGAAGACATCGCCGAGATCCGCGTGCTCGACCGCCTGCCGGTGGCGCTGGACGGCGCCATCGAACTGGCCCCCGGCGCCGACGGCACCGAGACGCTGGCGGCGGTGTTCCTGGCGGTGGCGCAGCACCTGTCGCCGCCACTGCCGTTTCGCAGCCTGCGCGAGATGCTGGCGCGCGGCTGGCGGGTCGACCAACTCTTCGAAGGCCCGCTGCTGCAGCGCGGCTTTCTCGACCCCGCCGACTGGGCCGCCGCCCACCGGCGCGACACGGTGCGCGTGTCCGACCTGATCCAGGTGGTGATGGCCGTGCCCGGCGTGGCGGCGATCAAGCGGCTGGGCTTTCTGCGCGACGGCCGCCCCAGCAGCGACTGGCTGCTGCCGGTGCCGCCCGAACGCTGCGCCAGCTTCGACATGCCCGGCTCGCGGCTGCAGCTGGAGCGCGCCGGCTTGCGCATCGACCACCCGGCACTGCGTGCCCAGGCGCGCCGGCTGTTCGAGGCCAGGCTGCGCCGCAGCGCGCTGCCACCGCAGTTGTCTGACGACGACGCGCTGGCGCCGCCGCCCGGCCGCGACCGCCAGGTGGCGCGCTACCTGTCGGTGCAGCACCATCTGCCGCAGGTCTACGGCGTGGGGCCGGCCGGGCTGTCCAGCCAGGAGCCGCCCGAGCGCCATGCCCAGGCGCGCCAGCTCAAGGCCTACCTGATGCTGTTCGACCAGCTGCTGGCCGACCAGTTTGCGCAGCTGGCGCAGGCCGGCCGGCTGCTGTCGTTCACCGACCAGGGCGAAGCCCTGCGCTTCGGCCAGCCGGTGCCCGACGACGGCGGCGCGCTGCAGCTGGCCACCGTGCGGCGCCAGCCCCCCGAGGCCCATGCCGCCTGGCTGGCGGCGCTGGCCGACAACCCCTGGGGCGAAGACGACGGCGGTGCCGACGAGGCCCGGCTGGCCCAGCGCCACCGGCTGACCGACCACCTGCTGGCCCGGCTGGGCGAGCACTGGGGCGAGGTGCGGCCTGCTGCCGGTGCGCCCGAAGCCACCGACGGCGTCGCCGATGCCGCCATGGCCGCCGGTGCAGCCGACCCAGCCGACAACCCGCGCCGCCGCGCGCTGCGCGACAAGCAGGCCTATCTGCGCGACTACCCGCGCCTGGCGCTGCGTCGCGGCCTCGGGCCCGACATTGCTGCCCGCCCGGGCGACGCCCAGGCCGCGCCGGCCGGCCTGCAGCAGCGGCTGGCGCGGCTGCTGGGGCTGGCCGATGCGGCGCTGCCGCTGCAGCTGGTCGAGCACATCCTGCTGCGCCCGCTGCCGGCCGACAACCGGCAGCGCGGGCCGCTGATGCGCGCTGCGCTGTCGGCCGATCCGTTCTCGCTGCAGCTCAGCCTGGTGCTGCCGGGCGATGACCCTGCCTGGGCCGACACCGACCTGCGCCAGCGCCTGGCGCATGCGGTGGCGCAGGAGACGCCTGCGCACCTGGCGGTGCGGCTGCTGTGGCTGGACGCTGCGGCACGCGCCGCCTGCGACGCCGCACTGGCCACCTGGCGTGGCCTGCATGCAGCGGCACTGCGCCAAGGCCCGGGGCTGGACGCCGCCAATGTGCCCGCCGCCGGCGGCGCGCGCCAGGTGGCGCTGCGCAGCGCACGCAACCGGGTGATCGACGCGCTGGGCCTGGGTGACACCTTTCCGCTGACCGATCTGCGTGTGGCCGACGGCATCGCCGCCAGCGGCCCCGGCGCCGGCCTGAAAGTGGCGCCTGGCCGCAGCGCGCGCATTGCTGTCGACGATGCCGAGGCCGGCGTGCTGTACAGCCTGCGCGCGCCCGACGGCGGCCCGCTGCGCGATGCGCAGGGCGCGCCGCTGCCCACCGTGGAACTGGCGGGGCAGGGCGGCCGGCTGTTGCTCGAATCACCACCGGTCACCGAAGACATCCGCTTCCGCGTGCAGGCCCGCAAGCCGGTCGGCCCACCTGGGATGGATCCGCAACCGCCACCGCAACAGTCACCGCAACCGCCGCCGCAGCCCCCGGTGCTGCTGGACCAGGCGGCGCCGGTGCGGGTGGAACTGGACACCACGCTGGCGCTGCAGTTGCCCGACCTGCCATTGCTCGACGCCCGCCTGGCCAACCCGCTGCCCGGCGACGTGCGGCTGTGCGACCACGGCCAGGCGGTGCGGGTGCAGGTGCTGGCCAGCCAGGAAGGCGTGGCCTACACCCTGCTGGTCGACGGCCAGCTGCAAGGCCCGGCGGTGATCGGCGACCTCGACACCATCACCCTCACCACGCCGCCGCTGGCCGAAGACTGCCGGCTGGCGGTGCAGGCCGTCAAGCGCCTGTCTGCCAGCGGCGGCGGCGCGCCCGAGACCACGCTGCTCGACGCGCGGCTGCAGGTGGCGGTGCGGGCCGACCCCGGGCGCGGGGTGGCGGCGGTGCCGGGGCCGGTGGTCGACTTCCATCTGGCCGATGCGGCGCTGCGGGTGCAGGCCAGCCAGGCCAGCGCCAGCTACCGGCTGTGGGTGCGCCGCGTGCGTGATGTGGAATGGCGTGGTGCAGACCGGCAGCCGCCAGGTGGCGCAGTGGCCGCTGCCATGCTGCTGCAGGCCGACGCGGCGCAACCCGGCGTGGCGCCGCCGGTCTGGGGTGAGGCTGCCACGCCGCCGCCCGGCTTCGTGCCCGTGGGCGCGGCGCTGCCCGGCACCGGCGCCGACCTGCTGCTGCCGCTGCCGGCGCCGGCCGATGACCTGGTCTGCCTGGTGCAGGCCAGCAAGCAGCACCGCAGCCGTGATGACGAGCTGCTGACCACGGACATCGGCCTGGCGCAGGCCGTGCTGCTGCTGGTGCGGCCCGATCCGGCACCGGCCCTGCAGCTCGACCTGGTGGCCGGTGCCGCCAGCATGCTGCAAGTTCGCCTGCGCGGCGGCCAGCCGGGCGTGGCCTACCTGGCCACGCCGCAGCCCGGCGGGCCAGCGCTGCCGCTGGCGGGGTACACGCACCAGCGCGACGACACCAGCCCCGGCCTCAACAAGGGCCTGGGCCAGCTGGTGATCGGTGTCGATCTGGCGGTGGCGGACGATTTCGCGCCAGGTGATGCGCCTGCAATGGCACCCGCGCTGCCACGCGACCAGCGCGCCACCGCCGCACCCCTGCTCGACCTGCCAGCCTTGGCCGCCGGCAGCCTGATTGCCTGGCGCGCCACCAAGGTGCATACCGGCCTGACGGCCGAGTTGCCGCTGCCGATGCGCCTGCCGGTGTTGCCGGCAGCGCGGCTGGTGGCCGAGTGGGTGGCGCCCGGCGCCAGCGCCCAGGTGGAGGTGGCCGACAGCGCACCCGGCACCCGCCACCAGCTGTGGCTGCAGGGCCAGCCGCTGGCCGAGCCGGCGCTCGGCAACGGCGGGCTGTTGCGGCTGGACAGCGGCCCGCTGCCGGCCGATGACGGCGCACCGACAGACCGCTGGCTGCTGCTGCGCGCCGAAGCCGCCGACGACGCCGGCGACCACGCCGGCGCCGCCGCGCTGCCGGTGGCCACCGAGCAATGGCTGCGGCTGCGCCTGCTGCCGCGAGCCGACCTGGCGCTGGCGCCGGAGCGTGCCAGCGTCGGCCAAGGCGAGTCCACCGAGGTCCTGCTGGCCGCCAGCCAGCCCGGCGTGCTGTACCAGCTGCTGCGGATGGCCGGTGACCAGGCGCAGCCGCTGGGCGACCCGCAGCGCGGCGACGGCCAGCCGCTGCGCTGGCCCACCGGGCCGCTGCAGGCCGATGTGCGCTTCCAGCTGCTGGCCAGCCGCGCCGACGCGCCCGCGGGCAACCAGCGCCTGGCCACCGAGGCGGCGGTGCAGGTGCAGGTGCGGGTGCCGGTGCCGGTGCCGGTGCCGGTGCCGGTGCCGCCGGTGCCGCCGGCGCCGCTGCCGCCGTCGCGCGATCCACCGGCCTGACCCGCGTTGCGCATGGCTGCCCCCGCACCGCACCGCGTGCTGCGCCTGCTGGTCGAGCTGGCGGGCGCGCCAGCCGCCGATGCCGGCGCGCTGCAGGCCGCCGCGCAGCGCCAGCTGCTGCAGCGCCTGCTGCCGGTGATCGACAGGCTCTGCAGCCAGCTGGCCGACGCCGGCACGGTGCAGCGCATCGACCGCCTGGAGATCGACCTGGGCGCCTGGCCCCAGGCAGCCTGGGCCGAAGCCGGCGACGACGCACAGGCCCTGGTGGCGCAGTTCGAGGCCACGCTGGCGCGCCAGCTGGGCCTGGCGCTGCAGACGGCCGCCCCGGTGCAGACCGATGCCGAGCTGGTGGCCAGCTGTCTGCATACCGGCCAGCTGCCCTGGTGGGCCGATGCCGCCGACCGCAGCGCGCTGCAGCGCGCGCTGGCCGCGCTGCTGGCCCAGCCGGTGCGGCACGGCCTGGCCTGGCTGCCGCCGGCCGACGCCGACGCCCCGGCGCTGCAGCGTCTGGTGGCCGCGCTGGACGATGCGCAGCTGGCTGATTTGGCTGACCGTTTGCAACGCCCGCAAGGCGGTGCAGGTTCGCAAGGTCTGCAAGGTCTGCAAGGTCAGCAGGGCCGGCAAGGCGTTGCGGCGCTGCCCTGGACCGCGCTGCTGGGCAGCATCGCCCAGGCACTGGGCCTGGCCCCGGGCCGGCTGCGCCATGCCTGGTGGCGCGAGGTGCTGGCCGCCGCGCTGCAGCCGGCGCAAGCCGACGGTCGGGCCTGGGTCACCGCGCTGCAGCGCCTGCCCGCCCGCCTGGGCCAGGGCGCTGCGGTGCTGGCCCCGGCCTGGCGGCGTGCGCTCGACCAGGCCGCCACGCAGCCAGACGGCCCAGCCGACGCCACCGCGCTGGCGCCGCTGTGGCGGGCGCTGGACCAGGCCTGGCCGGCCGGGCGTGGTGGCGACAGCGCAGCGGCTGCTGCTTCCACCGAGACTGCCCTGGCGGCCACTGTAGCCACACTGGCCGCCATTGCGGCCGCACTGGCCGCCCTGGCTGCACTGGCCGACCGGCTGGCGCAGCGGGCGCCCGGCGATCTGCTGCGCGCCTGGCTGCCCTGGCTGCAGGCCCTGCGCCAGCAGCCGCAGCCCGATGCCGCACGGCGCCTGGCTGCGGCGCTGGCCGGCGGCGGTCCGGCGGCCCAGGCCACCGCCGCGCTGCAGGACTGGCTGTCCGCCGTGCAGCCGCCTGCGGGCGCCGCCCTGCCGCAGCCGTCGGCAACTGCGGCGGCGGTCACCCTGGCTGCACTGCTGCTGACGCCGGCACATCGGCCAACCCCGCCCGACCCGCCCGACCCGCCCGCAACGCCCGGCCCGCCGAATTCGCTGAACCCGTTTGCGAGCCCGTCGCCCGGGCTGCCACCGGCCGAGGCGCTGTACCTGGCCAATGCCGGCCTGGTGCTGCTGTGGCCCTTTCTGCAGCCTTTTGCCGACAGGCTGGGCCTGTTGCAAGACCGCCAGTTCCGCAGCCCGGCGCATGCGTTGCGGCTGGCCGTGCTGCTGCAGGTGCTGGCCACCGGCGATGCCGAGCCGCCGGAGTTTCAGCTGCCGCTGAACAAGCTGCTGTGCGGCCTGCCGCTCGACACGCCCCTGCTGCTGGACGACCCGCTGCGCAGCGACGAGCTAGACGAATGCAGCGCCCTGCTGGCTGCCGTGGTGCTGGCGGCGCCGGTGCTGCGGCAGATGTCGACCGACGGCCTGCGCCAGGCCTTCTTGCAGCGGGCCGGCCAACTCAGCACCCAGGACGGCCACTGGCTGCTGCGGGTCGAGCGGGCCGCGCACGACCTGGTGCTGGACCGCTTTCCGTGGAGCGCGGCCATCGTGCGCCTGCCCTGGATGCCGCGCCTGCTGCAGGTGCAGTGGTGAGCCCGGCGCCCGACCTGCAGGCCGCAGCGCAGATGCTCGGCCAGGAGCTGGACTGGCTGGCGCAGGTGATCGGCTGGCGCTTCCAGCAGCACTTCGGCGCGGCCGGGGCTGCCGCTGCGGGCCATGGGCCAAGTCTGCCGACGGTGCCGATGCCGGCGCCGCCGCCGCTGGCCGAGCCGGCCCCGCCGCTGGCGGCGCTGCTGCTGCAGCAGCAGGCCACGCCGGCCGAGCGCCTGGCGCTGGTGCTGGCGCTGGCACCGCACCTGCGGCCGCAGGCGCTGGACGTGTTCTTCACCCGCAACCAGACCTTCGACAAGCCGTTTGCCGAGTTCGGCGGCGTGGGCGCCAGCGGCAGTGACCCGCATGCGGCGGTGTTCCAGCCCAGCGGGCAGACGCTGGCTTTTCTGCTGGCCGGTGACGACCTGGCGGCCCGGCTGGCGCTGCTGCCGCTGTGGGCGCCCACGCACTGGTTCGCTGAGCAGGATGTGCTGCGCCTGGCACCGGCCGAGCCCGGCACGCCGCTGCTGCGCGCGGCGCTGCAACTGCAGCCCGCCGCGCTGGACTTGCTGGCCGCTGGTGCCGCCGCCGCGCCGGCGCTTGGCGCGGCCTTTCCGGCGCAGCCGGTGCACACCACGCTGCGCTGGGCCGACCTGGTGCTGCACCCCGGCACCGCCACCCAGCTGGCCGAGCTGCAGGCCTGGCTGCGCCACGGCCACACGCTGCTGCACGACTGGGGCATGGCGCCCAAGCTGCGGCCCGGGCTGCGGGCGTTGTTC
Source organism: Burkholderiales bacterium (assembly GCA_038246615.1). Taxonomy (GTDB): domain Bacteria; phylum Pseudomonadota; class Gammaproteobacteria; order Burkholderiales; family Burkholderiaceae_C; genus Pseudaquabacterium. The sequence goes on along the minus strand of JBBRVT010000162.1, from coordinate 2,107 downwards.
CACGGCCCGCCGGGCACCGGCAAGACGCTGACCGCCGCGCTGTTGGGCCAGGCCGCCGGGCGCGAGGTCTGGCAGATCGACCTGTCGCTGGTGGTCAGCAAGTACATCGGCGAGACCGAGAAAAACCTGTCACGGGTGTTCGACGCGGCCGAGCAGCGCGGCTGGCTGCTGTTCTTCGACGAGGCCGATGCGCTGTTCGGCAAGCGCAGCGACAACCGCGACGCGCACGACCGCTATGCCAACCAGGAGGTGGCCTGGCTGCTGCAACGCATCGAGCGCTTCAGCGGCATCGCCATCCTGGCGTCGAACCAGAAAGACCACCTCGATGCGGCCTTCACCCGCCGCTTCGAGGCGGTGGTGCACTTCCCGCCGCCGGGCGCGGCAGAACGCCTGCGGCTGTGGCAACAGAGCCTGCCTGCGGCCGCGCGGCTGGACGCGGCGATCGCGCTGCCGCAGATCGCCGCGCGCCATGCACTGACCGGCGCCGAGATCGTCAACTGCGTGCGCCTGGCCTGCCTGCAGGCGCTGGAGGCCGGCGGCAACCTGGTGACCGATGCGATGCTGCAGCGCGCCATCCGCCGCGAGCTGGCCAAGGACGGCCGCGCGCATTGATGGTGCCGTCAGCAGCGGCCGCCTGCAGCGGGCATGGGCGTGCCCACCCTCAGCCGACGGCAGTGCGGCGGTAGTCGCTGGGCGGCAGGCCCAGGTGGGCACGGAAGACGCGGCTGAAGTGCGCCATGTTCGAGAAGCCAAAGCCGATCGCGATCTCGGTGATCGAGCGGTGTCTCTGCGCGCGGTCGTCGAAGCTGCGCCGGCAGGCGTCCAGGCGCCGGCGCAGGATGTAGCCGGCCACGCCGTCGGGTTCTTCGGCAAAGGCGTTGTAGAGCTGGCGGCGGCTGCAGTTCAGTGCCAGCGCGATGCCGTCCACGGTCAGGCGCGCATCGCCCAGGTGCTGCTGCACATGCTGCTTGATGCGCGCGCGCAGCGCCTCGCGCTGCGTCACCGCCGTGCCGATGCCGGCCAGGTCGAGCATCGACAGGTGCACGAACTGGGTGATCGCGTCGCCCACGCCCTGCGCCGCCACTTCGCTCATGCCGGGCAGCTCACGGTAGGCCGAGCGCATCGTCTCCAGCGCCAGCCGCGCCACACCGCCGCTGCCGCCCAGGCGCCGCGCCATCAGCGGGTCGAGCGCCAGGCCGCGCCCGACCAGCCGCGCCTTGGGCACCATCACGATCAGGTGCTCCACCCGCGCGGGGTTGGCCACCGCGTAGGCGTCGGTGGTGTCGTAGATGCTCCACTGGTCGGGCGTGACCCAGGCCTCGCGGCCCTGCTGCTCGACACCGGCGCAGCCGACCCAGGGCGCGACGATCTTCAGGTAGCCCTCTTCGGACGCGCGCACCTGCGACGCGGAACGCACCACGCGGTGGCGGTTCGCTTCCAGCCGGGTGAGCACCACGTCACCGGCGCGGATGGTGGCCATGCGGCCGTCGAATACGGTGTCGCCGTACAGGTCGGACTTCAGGCCGCAGAAGAGGCGGTTGACCCAATCGCCCCAGTAGCCCGCGCGCTCGGCCGGGGCCACCTGGTCGGTGTTCATCGTCTGCATGGGCTGTGGCATGGTGGGCGGCAGCGGTGGGCTGGACAGGCTGGATTGGCTGGACGGGCTGGATCGGCAGGATGGAAAAGCGCAGGGTAGCGGCGGCGGTGCCGGCATTCAATCGGGCGAATCGAGGCCCCCCCTGGGAAAGCCCTGGGGCGGTGTGCACGAATCGGCAACCCGGCGTGCATGGCCCGGCAAGCAGCGGCGGCGGGCGCTGGCCAGAATCCGGATGACCCGGCCGCACGAGCTGGTGCCTTCCACGTTGTCAAGGAGACCGCCATGTCAGACCACAGCACCCCGACCGCCCCGCGCCGCCGCAGCGTCCTGCAGGCCCTGGCCGCTGCGCCCGCAGCGCTGGCCTTCCCTGCCATCCTGTCGGCACAGCCGGCGCCGGTGCGCATCGGCTACTCGATGTCGCGCACGGGGCCCTGGACCACCGGCGCCCAGGTCAGCCAGGAGCCCAACTACCTGCTCTGGGCCGAACAGACCAACGCCGCCGGCGGCCTG
>JBBRVT010000161.1:0-9298 GCA_038246615.1 Burkholderiales bacterium | reverse complement strand
TGGTGAGCGACACCAACGAGCAGATCATCCAGATGAGCAACGGCTGCGTCTGCTGCACCATCCGGGAAGACCTGCGCACCACGCTGTCCGACCTGGCCAGCAAGCGCCGCAAGGGCGAACTGCACTTCGACCGGGTGGTGATCGAGACCACCGGGCTGGCCGACCCGGGCCCGGTGGCGCAGACCTTCTTCATGGACGACGAGATCGCCGAGAGCTACCTGCTCGATTCCATTCTCACGCTGGTGGATGCCAAGCATGCCGACGGCCAGCTCGACACGCGCCAGGAGGCGCGCCGCCAGATCGGCTTTGCCGACCAGATCTTCATCAGCAAGGCCGACCTGGTGGACGCCGCAGCGGTGGACGCACTGAAGCACCGCATCAAGCACATGAACCCGCGCGCGCCGCAGCATGCGGTGCACTTCGGCGAGGTGCCGATCGCCAACGTGTTCGACCTCAAGGGCTTCAACCTGAATGCCAAGCTGGAGGTCGACCCGGACTTCCTCACCGAGGACAGCCATGGCCACGACCACCAGGGCCATGACCATGGCCATGAGGGCCACGACCACGCCCCGGGCGAGGCCTGTGACCAGCCGCAGAACGGCCCGCACAACGCTCCGCAGAATCGCCCGCACCACCACGCGCACGACGACGACGTCAAGAGCTTCGCCTTCAGGAGCGACCGCGCCTTCCACCCGGCCAAGCTGGAAGACTTCCTCGGCTCCATCGTGCAGGTCTACGGCCCGAAGATGCTGCGCTACAAGGGCGTGCTGAACATGAAGGGCAGCGACCGCAAGGTCGTGTTCCAGGGCGTGCACCAGCTGATGGGCAGCGATCTCGGCCCGAAGTGGCTGCCCGGCGAGAAGAAGCAGAGCAAGATGGTGTTCATCGGCATCGACCTGCCGCGTGACATCCTGTTGCAAGGCCTGGAAGGCTGCCTGGTCTGAACTGCCCGGCAGCCACGCTTGACAGCTGTCAGGCGTGGCTACAATCCGCGCGCCTCAAGCGACGCGGCAGATTCACCGGCCGTGGCGGACAACAGGTATAACGCCACTGCGAGGAGCCCCGAAGTGAGCAAGACCACGGCCAAAGTGCCCGCCCCATCCGTCCCATCCGTCCCATCCGTCCCATCCGCCCCTGACGCCGCTGTCACCAGCCCGGCGGCCGCCCCCAAGCCCGCCAAGTCGGCCTCCAAGCCTGCCGGCGGGGCCAGATCGGCGGCGGCCAAGGCCGTGCCCGCCCCGGCGCCGGCACCGTCCACCAGCCGGTTCGCAGAGCGCTTCGCCCCCCCGAAGCCGCCTGCCCGCGGCTACCCGGAACCCATGGACATCATCAGGACCGCGTACAAGGCGGACCCGAAACTCGTCAACGCCTGGAAGACCAAGGCCGGCCGCGACCTGACCGATGCCGAGTTGCAGGCCATGCCTGACAGCGAATACATGAATGACAAGCAGCTGGAGTTCTTCCGCAGCCGGCTGCAGACGCTGAGGGACGACCTGCTGGCCAACGCTGGCGAAACCACCGAGCACCTGCGCGAGGACACTTCGATCGTGCCCGACCCGGCCGACCGCGCCACCATCGAGGAAGAACATGCGCTGGAATTGCGCACACGTGACCGCGAGCGCAAGCTGCTGAAGAAGATCTCGCAGTCGATCGTGCGCATCGACGCGAGCGATTACGGCTACTGCGACGAGACCGGCGAGCCGATCGGCCTGGGCCGGCTGCTGGCGCGGCCCACTGCCACGCTGTCGCTCGAGGCACAACAGCGGCGTGAACTCAAGCAGAAGATGTTCGGCGATTGACCTGTCGCTGCGCCTGCCGACCCACTGACCGCCATGGCTGAACCGAAGGACGGCGAGAGCTTCTTCCGCAAGGTGGTGCGTTTCGTGGCCAACCCGGCCACCGAATGGTCGGAAGCGGCCACACGCCAGGACGACGGCAACGAGCTGGAGAAATCCGAGCTCAAGGCCATGGTCGAGCGCAAGCGGCGCAATGACTTCGTGCGCAAGCGCGAGCTCGACACCCTGCGCAAGCTGCGGCGCGACGGCCTGTCGCCCGAGCAACTGGCTGCGCTGGGCGGCTCGTCCAAGGTCGATGATTCCGAGGCACGGCTGTCGGAGAGTGCCGGCGCCCGCGCCGATGTGGGCGTCAAGGCGAAGATCGACGAGATCGAGCAGCAGATGGTCGGCGAGCAGACACCGCGCGAGCAGGCCGTGCGCCAACGCCCGCCCGCCCGCCGCCCGCCGGCAGCGCCCCAGCAACCCACAGATTTTTACAGCGCGCCCACCGAGCCGGCGGCATTCCACGGCGGCCAGCCGCTGCCGCCCGCACCTCCGGCGGCCGCCCGGACAGCGCGCCAGGCACCACCCGCCGCACTGGACCGCGTGCCACCGCTGCCCGCCCTGCCCGACAGCGGGTTTCCACCGCCAGCGCCGCCGCGTCGGGCCGGTGCGGCACCACCGCGCAGCGCGCCGCCGGGCGTCGTCAGCACCTGGGCGCCGCCAGGCAAGGCAGCGCCACGCAGCCCGGCCCGCATCGACACCCCGCTGCCCGATTTGTCGAGCCCACCGAAGGGCGGCGCCAGCCTGCCGCACACCGACAGCGGTTTCGACACGAACAGCCGATTCGCGGTCGAAGTCAACGAGGTGGTGCACGACCCGGAACTCGACGAGGCGGTGATCGCCTTCGCCAACGCCGACTTCAACCTGTGCGAGCAGGCGCTCACCAACCTGTGCCGGCCGACGGCGCTGCGCGGTGACCATGCCGAGACCTGGCTGGTGCTGTTCGACCTGTACCGCGCCACCGGCCAGCAGCAGAAGTTCGACAGCCTGGCGCTGGAGTTCACCAACCGCTTCGACCGCTCGTCGCCACAGTGGTACTCGCTGCCGCGCCGGGTGGCCGACGCGGCGGCCGACGAACGGCCCGACACCCGCGGCGTGAAGGGCGACATCGGCTGGGTGAGCCCGCCTTTGCTGGACGTGGAGGCGGTGGCCAGGCTGCGCTCGAGCACGCTGCAGCTGCCCTTGCCCTGGGTGCTGGACTGGTCCGCGCTGGAAGCGGTGGAGGCCGAGGCCGGCGCGCACCTGCATCTGCTGTTTCGCCAGTGGGCGCCGCAGCCGATCGACATGCGCTGGATCCAGGCCGACCGGCTGCTGCAGGCACTGCAGGAAGCCGCGCCCACCGGCGTGCGCGATGCCGACCCCGTGTTCTGGATGGTGCGCCTGGAAGCGCTGCGCCTGTCGAACCGGCCCGACCAGTTCGACGAGACCGCGATCGACTACTGCGTCACCTACGAGGTGTCGCCCCCGTCGTGGGAGCAGGCCCGCTGCCAGGTGCGCGCCAGCCATGCCAACAGCTCCACCACCACGCCGCCGATGTCGATCGTCAGCGAGGTGCTGTCCAGCTTCCTGGAGTCGGGCCTGCTGGACGACGGCCATGCCGGCCAGCAGGTGGGCACGGTGGAGCTGTCGGGTCAGCTGGCCGGCGACATCAGCGCAATCCTGCAGCAACTCGACCGCAAGCTGGGCAGCGCCACGCTGGTGCATGTGTCCTGCGCGCGGCTGATCCGGGTGGACTTCATCGCCGCCGGCGACCTGCTGAACTGGGTGCTGGCCAAGCAGAGCGAGAACCGGGGCGTCACCCTCATCGACGCCCACCGCCTGGTGGCGCTGTTCTTCGGCGCCATGGGCATCAACGAGCACGCCCGGGTGCAGGTGCCGCGGGATTGACCCGGCAGCGGCCCGCCGCCGGCGGCCGCCTTCTCTGCGCCCTCTCCTGAACGGACACCCCCCATGGAACCCTTCCACGGCACCACCATCCTCAGCGTGCGCCGCCAGACCCCGCAGGGCTGGCAGGTGGCGCTCGGCGGCGACGGCCAGGTCACGCTGGGCCACATCATCGTCAAGGCCAGCGCGCGCAAGGTGCGCAAGCTGCACCGCGACACGGTGCTGGCCGGCTTTGCCGGCGCCACGGCCGATGCCTTCACCCTGTTCGAACGCTTCGAGGCCAAGCTGGAGAAGCACCAGGGCCACCTGGTTCGTTCGGCCATCGAGCTGACCAAGGACTGGCGCACCGACCGGGTCTTGCGCCGGCTGGAAGCCATGCTGGCCGTCGCCGACCGCGAGGCCAGCCTGATCATCACCGGCAACGGCGATGTGCTGGAGCCTGAACTGGGCATCATCGCCATCGGCTCGGGCGGGGCCTATGCGCAAGCGGCGGCGCGGGCGCTGTTGCAGCACACGGCGTTGAGCGCGACCGACATCGTCAAGCAGAGCCTGGTGATCGCCGGTGACCTGTGCATCTACACCAACCAGAACCACACCATCGAGGTTCTCGAATGAGCATGACGCCGCAAGAGATCGTCTCGGAGCTGGACCGCCACATCGTCGGCCAGAACGCCGCCAAGCGCGCGGTGGCCATCGCGTTGCGCAACCGCTGGCGGCGCCAGCAGGTGCCCGAGGGGATGCGCAGCGAGATCACGCCGAAGAACATCCTGATGATCGGCCCCACCGGCGTGGGCAAGACCGAGATCGCCCGCCGCCTGGCGCGGCTGGCCGATGCACCCTTCATCAAGGTGGAAGCCACCAAGTTCACCGAGGTGGGCTATGTGGGCAAGGACGTGGACAGCATCATCCGCGACCTGGTCGACATGGCGGTGAAGCAGGAGCGCACTGCAGCGATGAAGCGCCAGCGCGCCCGCGCCGAAGACGCCGCCGAAGAGCGCATCCTCGATGTGCTGGTGCCGCCGCCGCGCCACGAGGTGGGCTTCGGCAGCGCCCCGGCAGACAGCAAGGACAACACCGCCCGCCAGGTGATGCGCAAGCGCCTGCGCGAAGGCGCGCTGGCCGACAAGGAGATCGAGCTCGACCTGGCCGAGTCGCGCGCGGGTATGGAGATCGTCACCCCGCCGGGCATGGAGGAAATGGCCGAGCAGTTGAAGGGCCTGTTCTCGCAGATGGGCCAGGGCAAGAAGAAGACCCGCAAGCTGAAGATCGCCGAGGCGCACAAGCTGCTGGTGGAAGAAGAAGCCGCCAAGCTGGTGAACGACGAGGACATCAAGACCCAGGCGCTGCACAACGCCGAGAACAACGGCATCGTCTTCATCGACGAGATCGACAAGGTGTGCTCGCGCAGCGAGGGCAGCGGCGCCGAAGTCTCCCGCCAGGGCGTGCAGCGCGACCTGCTGCCGCTGGTCGAAGGCACCACGGTGAGCACCAAGCACGGCATGGTCAAGACCGACCACATCCTGTTCATCGCGTCGGGCGCCTTCCACCTGGCCAAGCCGAGTGACCTGATCCCCGAGCTGCAGGGCCGCTTCCCGATCCGGGTGGAGCTGGGCCCGCTGAGCGTGGATGACTTCGAGGCCATCCTCACCAGCACCCATGCCAGCCTGGTCAAGCAGTACCAGGCGCTGCTGGCCACCGAGGGTGTGACGCTGGAGATCGCGCCCGACGGCATCCGCCGGCTGGCGCAGATTGCGCATGACGTGAACGAGCGCACCGAGAACATCGGCGCACGGCGCCTGTCCACGGTGATGGAGCGGCTGCTCGACGACGTCAGCTTCGACGCGCCCAACCGCAGCGGGCAGACCGTGGCGATCGACGCCGCGCTGGTCGACGCCAGGCTCGGCGAGCTGGCGAAGAACGAAGACCTGTCGCGCTACATCCTGTAGCGCCTGGGGTGGGGCGGTGGCCGGCAGCGGCGGGCGGTGGCAGGCGGCTCAGCGCCCGCGCACCATGGCCAGCAGTTTGCCGGTGTCGATCGTGCGGGCCTGCTCCCGCATCGCCGGCAGGTACTGCGCCTGCAGGCCCTGGGCCTGCTGCAGGGTGCCGGCGTAGGCGTCTTTCAGCATCTGCGCGCTCAGCACCCGCCCGCCGGCGTAGTAGCGCTTCGCCACATGGCCCAGCGCGTAGGTGGCGGCAAAGCTCATGCCGCTGCTCACCGCCTGCCGGCCCAGGCCGCCCAGCAGGCCGCCGCCCACCTTGCCCAGCAACCCGCCCAGCAGCTTGCGGCCGGCCTGCTCCAGGTACTGCGAGGTGAGGCCCACGCCGGCAGTGGCCAGGAAGTCCTTCACATGGCCACTGTCGAGCTGGTAGCCATGGGCCTGGCCGATGCGGTAGACCAGCTTCATCTGCAACGGAATGATGGCCAGCGTGGACAGGTTCTCGGGCAGCAGTTCAAGCGCGCCGTTGAGGATGGCGGCGTCCAGGATGGACTTGTCGAGCGCGGCCTGGTCGACCGCCGTTGCCACTGTGCCGGGCGCCTGGGCAGGGGCGGCGGCAGGTGCGGCTGCAGCCAGTGCGGCCACCGGGGCGGCGGCCGGGATCGGCGCCTGCGCCAGGGCCTCGGCCTGCTGCGCAAAACCGCTGGCCACGCCTTCAGCCAGGCCCAGGCGCTGGCCCAGGTCGCCGAGGAAGGCCTGCTCGGCCGGGCTCTGCGCGCCGTCGGCATCGCAGATGCACACCGCCATCTCGTAGGCCAGCAGCCGGGCGTCGGCGCTGGCCAACTGGGGCACGGCGGTGTCCAGGCGCACACGCTTGAGCAGCACGTCCTGGTACAGCGTGGGCAGGTGCACGCCATCGGCCTGGCCCAGGCCGTCGGCGATGCGCTTGATCTCGTCACGCTCACGGGCGTGCTTCTGGCCGTCGGAAAAGGCAGCCAGCAGGCTGATGGCGAGGATGGCCTGGTGTTCGGTGGCGGTCACGGCGGATCCTGAAGGTTGCCAGGCAGGGTGTGGCGGGCAGGTTCGGTTGCCCCGCCGCTTGAAAGTTCCGGCGGCAGGTCAGCCGGCATCGCGCTCGCGCTGCAGGGCCAGCAGGCCGTCGAAGATCAGCGAGTCGATCAGTTCATGCGCAATCGGCAGCCAGGGCGCCACCTTCCAGCCGGCGCCGCCGGTCATCAGCGTCAGCGGGCTCTGGCCGGTGCGCTGCTGCAGGTGGCGGTGCATGCGCTCCATCGCGCCGGTGATGGCGTAGGTGCCGCCGCTGGTCAGCGCGTCGCTGGTGTTGGTGGGGAAGTCGACCACATCGCCGGTGGGCACGCGCAGGCCGGCGGTGCCGCCTTCCAGCGCGCGCAGCATGATGCCGTGGCCCGGCAGGATCAGCCCGCCCAGGAAGCGGCCCTCGGCATCGAGGGCGTCCACCGTCACTGCCGTGCCCACCATCACTACCAGGGCCGGGCGCGGCGCGCCGCGTGCCAGCACATGCTGGCGCGCGCCGATCTGCGCCACGAAACGGTCGGTGCCCAGGCGGCTGGGGTGGTCGTAGCCGTTGGTCACGCCCGCCGCGCCGGCCGAGCTGACCACCCAGCGCGGCGCCAGGTCCCACAGTTCCAGCTGCTCTTCCACTCGGCGGCGCACCGCGTCGCCGGCCACGTTGCAGCCCAGCACCGCCGCAGGCTGTGGCAATTGCTTCCATTCGCTGTCGGCCAGGGCGTCGATGTTCTCGAGGAACACCGCCCCCTGGTCCAAGACCACGGCGCCGGGATGGGTGGATTCGTACAGCGCCCACTTCAGGCGGGTGTTGCCGATGTCGATGGCGAAGAAGGGCATGGTGCGAGGGCCGCGCAGGGCCGGTGGGCAGTGGTTGGCAGGTCGGCGCAGGGCCGTGCATGCTAGCTGCTGCGGCAACGCACCGGTGCAGGGCAAGCCCTGGCCTCTGCGTGACTGACGTCACCACGCGTTCATCTAGCATGCATCCAGCCAGGAGACGCTCTTGCCGACGCCCGCCACACGCCCAGCCCTCACGCCCGCCCTCACCCCCGCCCAGGCCGCCGCGCTGGTGCCCGACGGTGCCACCGTGGCCTGCGCCGGCTTCGTCGGCGTGGGCCATGCCGAGGCGGTGAGCCGGGCGCTGGAGGCGCGCTTCCTGGCCACCGGCCACCCGCGTGACCTGACCCTGGTGTATGCCGCCGGCCAGGGCGACCGCGGCAGCCGCGGCGTCAACCATTTCGGCCATGCCGGGCTGCTGAAGCGGGTGATCGGCGGGCACTGGATCTCGGCGCCGATGCTCGGGGCGCTGGTGCAGGCCGACGCGATCGAGGCCTGGAACCTGCCGCAGGGCGTGATCAGCCACCTCTACCGGGCGATCGCCGGCGGCAAGCCGGGGGTGGTCACGCGCATCGGCCTGCACACCTTCGTCGACCCGCGCCACGACGGCGGCCGGCTCACGCCGCGCACCGCGCAATCGGCCATCGAGCCGCGGGTGCAGCACTTGCTGCTGGGCGGGGAGGAGCAGCTGTTCTACCCGGCGCTGCCGATCCAGGTGGCGCTGATCCGCGCCACCACCGCCGACGCGTTGGGCAACCTGTCCTGCGAGCAGGAGCCCTTCCACCATGACCTGCTGGCCATCGCCCAGGCGGCGCACAACTCGGGCGGCATGGTCATCGCCCAGGTCAAGCGCATCGTGCCGGCAGGCACGCTGCTGCCGGCAGCGGTGCGGGTGCCGGGCATCCTGGTCGACCACCTGGTGGTCGCCGACGACCCGCAGGACCACTGCATGACCTTCGGCGAGGACTTCGATGCGAAGTTCGGCGCCGCGCCGGCCAGCCGGCCGCCGCGCGGCAGCGGGGCGGCGGCCCCGCTGCCGCTGGATGTGCGCAAGATCATCCAGCGCCGCGCGCTGCTGGCGCTGCAGGCGGTGCCGCCGCGTGGCGGCGCCAGCCGGCCGGTGGTGAACCTGGGCGTGGGCATGCCCGCCGGCCTGGGCGCAGTGGCCGACGAGGAAGGCGCGCACAACTTCATCCTCACCGTCGAATCCGGCCCGGTAGGTGGCACGCCGGCCGACGGCCCGGCCTTCGGCGCGGCGGCCTGGCCAGAGGCCATCACCACCCATGCCGAGATGTTCGACTTCTACGACGGCGGCGGGCTGGACATCAGCTTCCTGGGCCTGGCCGAGTTCACCCCCGAGGGGCATGTGAACGTCAGCCGCTTCGGCGACAAGGTGTCGGGCGTGGGCGGCTTCATCAACATCACCCAGAGCACGCGGCGGGTGGTGTTCATGGGCACGCTGACGGCCGGCGGCCTGCAGGTGGCCGCTGGCGACGGCAGGCTGCGCATCCTGCAGGAAGGCCGCGTGCCCAAGCTGGTGCCCAAGGTGCAGCACCTGAGCTTCCATGGCCCGTACGTTGCCAGCCTGGGCCGGCAGATCACCTACATCACCGAGCGCGCGGTGTTCGAGCTGCGCGGCGGCAGGCTGACGCTGACCGAGATTGCCCCGGGGATGGACCTGCAGCGCGACGTGCTGGCCGTGCTGGGCGCGCCGGTGGCGGTGGCCGACGACCTGCGCCGCATGGACGCGCGCAT
>JBBRVT010000160.1:0-9303 GCA_038246615.1 Burkholderiales bacterium | reverse complement strand
GCAGGCGCGCCGGCTGGCAGCAGCATCAACGCGCAGATCGTGCAGCCCGGGCTGTTGCGGGTCACGCTCAACCTGGGTGCCGGCGTGGTGCAGGCGGACGCCAACGCGAGCAACCTGGTGCTGGTGCAGGCCACCGTGCCACTGGGTGCCAGCCACAGTGCAGCGCAACTGCTGCGCCTGTTTGCGGTCAGCAGCAACCTGCCTGTGGTGCTGCTCGACGACGGCCTGCAGGTGGTGGCTCGGCTGGGCGACGCCGACGGCGACGGGGCGATCACGAGCAACGACTTCGCCCTGGTCCAGCGCGTCAGCGGTCGGGCCGACACTGGCTTCGCCACCTATGGCCTGATCGATCCCGTGCGCATTGCCGACATGAACCGCGACGGCCGCATCACCATCGCCGACTCGGCCCAGGTGCGTGCCCAGATCGGCCAGCCGATCGTGACCGAGCCCGCTGCCAGTCTGGCGCCTGCCAGCAGCCTGGCATCCACCATTGGCATGGCGTCGGCCGCGCCTGCTGTGCCTGCCGCGTCTGCCGCGCGGGCGACGCAGGGGGTGCAGGCAGTCAAGCCCACAGCAGCCATCCCCGTGGCAACGTCGCCGGCGCCCATGCCCGTCGTCAGCCTGGGCAAGGCGCTCGATTTTGGTCTGGACTTCGGTCTGCAGGCGCGCCTGCCCAGCAGCGCCTGGATGAATGAATGGGTTGCCGGATCTCGCCAGACGGCAACCAATGACTGGAAACTTACTGTTGACTGACTGCTTGAAGGAGCATTGCATGAAGAACCATCTCGCCACCCGTTTTGCCGCCATCAGCCTGGCACTGTTGGCCGCTTGGCCTGCGGCGCGCGCCGATGAACTGACGGCCACCGCCACCGACGCACTGGTTGGCGGCACCGCCACGCTGACGCTGCAGTTCACAACCCCGTCGGACCTGTTCATCGGGGCCGTGAATTTCGACTTCAGTTGGGCCGGGGCCGGCCTCACCTTTGACCGAGCCGCCTCCTTTGCGTTAGGCAGGAGCCTGCCTGCGCTGGTTGCGCTGGGAGACCCCGATCCCACCATGACGGTGGAAACTGAGACCGGCGGCACTTACACGTTGAGCAGTTTTTTGTCGGCGCCATTGGCGCTGTCTGCCGGAACCCAAACCCTGACCTTGAAGTTCCTGGGCGTGAGCGCTGGGACCTACGACGTGGCGAGCATCACCGTCGAGTTGCTCAACGATCAGTCTGCCACGGCATTCACTGCTGGCGGGTTCAGCACTCCCATCACCATCAGCCCCATCCCAGAGCCCCAGCCTGCCCTGATGCTGTTAGCCGGCCTGGCGGCGGTCGGCTGGCTAGCGCGGCGCCGCGCCGTTTGAGCCTGCGGGCGTTCATTCGGGTGGCGGACCCACCCGGTTCAGGTGCTGCGGCTGCGCCCCACCCGCATGGCAAGATCAAGCGCCTGCCATGAATGCCCGCCACGAGCTTCCCCCCACCGCTGCCGACAACGCCCAAGCCGACCAGGCCTGGGCTGCGCTCGCCGGTGCCGGCTCCGCCGAAGAACTCTGCCGCGCCTGGCTCGCCGTGCTCTGCCAACTGGTGCCGGGCGTTCAGGTCGGCCTGCTGCTGCTGCAGGACGCCCAAGGCTCCTACGTGCCCGCCGCCGCCTGGCCCGAAGGCACCGAGCTCGCCCGTCTGGCCGACATCGCCCGTGAATGCCTGGCCACCCGCTCGGGCGTGCGCCGGCAGCAGGACGGGCATCCGAGCCAGCTGGCCTATCCGCTTGCCTCCGGCGCGCAGTTGCACGGCGCGGTCGTGCTGGAGCTCATCGACGCCAGCCCGGCCGCCGCCAGGCTGTCGGCCCGGCTCACCCACTGGGGTGCGGGCTGGATGGCCGACCTGTTCAAGCAGCGCGAACTGGTCAGCGTGCGCCAGCGGCTCGACGAGTCGGCCTTCTTGTTCGAGGTGTCGCTGGCCGCTCTGGCCGAGCCTGATTTCCGCCAGACCGGCCTGACCCTGGTCAACAAGCTCGCGGCCCGCTTTGGCTGCCACCAGGTGCAGCTCGCCCTGGTCGACGGCATGGGGCTCAAGACCACCGCCGTGTCGCATTCGGCCTGGTTCGACGAGCGTGCCAACCTCACCGTGCTGGCCCGCGCCGCGATGACCGAGGCCTTCGACCAGCGCCATGCCGTGGCCTGGCCCGAGGGCTGGGCTGCCGACCACGCAGCCGACCACGCAGCCACCCACGCAGCCACCCACGCCGCCACCCACGCCGCGCTGGACCCGCAACTGCTGCGCATGGCCCATGCCCGCTACGCCGACGATTCGGGTGCAGCAGCGCTGGTCACCTTGCCGCTGGCGGCCGGCGCCGCACCGCCGTTTGCGGTGCTGCTGTTCGAGCGCGGCAGCGCCTTCCTACCCGCTGAACTGCGCGGGCTGGACTTGCTCGCCGGCGTGCTGGCGCCGGTGCTGGAGCACAAGCATGCCCGCGACGAGTCGCTCTGGGCGCACGCCCGGCGCAGCCTGCGCCACCTCGCCGCGCGCACCACAGATGCGTCCCGCCCCGGGCTCAAGCTCGGCGGCGGCGTGCTGGCGCTGCTGCTGCTGACCGCAGTGCTGCTGCCGGTCGACCACCGCGTCTCGGCGCCGGCGGTGGTCGAAGGCGCGGTGCAGCGCGCCGCCGTCGCCCCGTTCGACGGCTTCCTGCGCGACGCCCCGGTCCGTGCCGGCGACACGGTCAAGGCCGGCCAGGTGCTGGCCCGCCTGGAAGACCGCGACCTCAAGCTCGAACGCACGCGCTGGGAGACCGAACTGGAGATGGCCCAGCGCAAGGAGCGCGAGGCCATGGCGCAGTCGGACCGCGTCAACCAGCGCCTGTCCGCCGCACAGGCCAGCCAGGCCCGCGCCCAGCTCGACCTCACGCTCTCCAAGCTCGCCCGGGTCGAGCTCATCGCGCCGTTCGATGCCATCGTCGTCAAGGGCGATTTGTCCCAGCAACTCGGCGCACCGCTGGAGATGGGCAAGACCCTGTTCGAGCTGGCGCCGCTGGCGAGCTGGCGCGTCATGCTCAAGATCGACGAGCGCGACATCGCCCGCGTGCAGCCGGGGCAGGGTGGTGACCTGGTGCTGACCGGCGCGCCAGGCCAGCGCTGGCAGTTCACCGTCAAGTCGGTCACGCCGGTCTCGGTGGTGGAAGAGGGCCGCAACTACTTTCGTGCCGAAGCCCAGCTGGCCAGCAGTGATGCAGCGGCCAGACTGCGCCCCAACATGGAAGGCGTGGCCAAGGTCGTCGTCGGTGAACGCAGCCTGATGTGGGTGTGGACGCACCGGTTCACCGACTGGGTGCGCAGCGCGTGGTGGCAGTGGACACCGTGAGCCCTGCCGTGCCTGCGCGGCCGGCAGATTCGCCAGCGCAGCCGGCGGCAGGCACCGCGCCGCGCCCTCTCGGCGACGCGCTGTTCAGCCCCAACTGGTACCGCGTCGCGTCGCTCAAGCCGCGCCTGCGCGGGCATGTGCGCATCCACCGCCATGTCTACCGCGGCGAGATCTGGTACGTGGTCGAGGACCGCGTGGCGGGCAAGTACCACCGCTTCAACCCCAACAGCTACCGCGTCATCGGCCTGCTGGACGGCGAGCGCAGCCTGCAGGCGGTGTGGGACCGGCTGTCGGCGTCGATGGACGAGCGCACGCCCAACCAGGACGAACTGGTGACGCTGTTCGGGCGGTTGTATGCGGCCGACCTGATCCAGTGCGACGTCACGCCCGACGTGGCCGAACTCTTCGAGCGTGGCGGCAAACAGCGGCGCAGCAAGATCTTGCAGCGCTTTGCCAACCCGGTGTCGCTGCGGTTTCCGCTGGTCGACCCCGACGCCTGGCTCGGCCGGGTCGTCGCTGCAGCCGGGCCGCTGGCGCGCATGCCGGGCCTGCTGATCTGGCTGGCGGTGGTGATCCCGGCATTGGTGCTGGCACCCAGCCACTGGCGTGAACTGACCGGCAACATCAACGAGCGCTTGCTCGCGGTGGACAACCTGGTGCTGCTGGCCATCCTGTTCCCGCTGCTCAAGGCCGCGCACGAGATCGGCCACGGCCTGGCGGCCAAGCGCTTCGGTGGCGAGGTGCACGAGATGGGCGTGATGCTGCTCGTGTTCTTCCCGGTGCCCTATGTGGACGCCAGCAGTTCTTCCGCCTTCGAGAGCCGCTGGCCGCGCATGCTGGTGGGTGCCGCCGGCATGCTGACCGAGCTGTTCATCGCAGCGGTGGCGTTCTTTCTGTGGCTGGCGCTGGAGCCGGGCTTTGCCCGCTCGCTGGCCTTCAACGTCATCGTGCTGGCCAGCCTCACCACGCTGTTGTTCAATGCCAATCCGCTGCTGCGCTACGACGGTTACTACATCTTTGCCGACGCCATCGAAAGCCCCAACCTCGGCCAGCGCGCCAATGAATATTGGGGTTACCTGCTGCGCCGCCACATCTTCGGCCAGCACCAGGCCGAGCCGCCCTCCGGCACGCGCGGTGAGCGGCGCTGGTTCATCGCCTACGCGCCGCTGGCGTTCGCCTACCGCATGTTCGTGCTGTTCAGCATTGCGGTCTTCGTGGCGAGTGGGTACTTCTTCATCGGCGTGCTGCTCGCGCTGTGGGGGCTGGTCGCCAGCCTCGTCATCCCTTGGTCGCGCGGGCTCAAGCGGCTCGCGGGTGACCCCGCGCTGGAGCCCCATGCCGGGCGCGTGCGCCGTGTGCTCTGGGCTGGCGGCACGCTGCTGGTGCTGCTGTTGTTCGTGATCCCGCTGCCGCACCACTCGATGGCCACCGGCGTGGTCTGGCCCAGTGACAACGCGGTGCTCCGCGCCAGCGGCGCCGGCTTCGTCAGCAAGCTGCTGGTGCGCCCCGGCGATCTGGTGCAGCCAGGGCAGGCGGTGGTCGAGTTGGTCGACCCGGCGATGGACGCCCGCCTCGGCGAGCAGCGTGGCCGGCTCGAGCTGGCGCTGGCCAGGCACGACGCCGCGTTCGGGCAGTCGCCGGCGCGCGCCGCGATGCTGTCCGATGAAGTCAAGCGCGAGCAGGCTGCGCTCGCCACGCTGCAGGAGGAAGCCGGCAAGCTGGTGCTGCGCGCCGCCGCCGCCGGTCGGCTGCTGATGCCCCGCCCGGATGACTTGCCCGGCCGCTATCTCAAGCGCGGCGAGGTGGTCGGCCACATCGATTCGGCAGACGACCCGCGCGTGCGTGTGGTCTTGCCGCAGTGGCAGCTGCAGCCGGGCCAGCGCATCGAGGTGCGGTTGCCGCAATCACCAGGCCAGACCTGGGAGGCCACGCTGGCCCGCAGCGTGCCCGCTGCAGCGCGCGAGCTGCCCAGCCCGGCCCTGGGCACGGCAGGGGGCGGCGATATCGCCCTCGACCCCCACGACCCCAAGGGCCAGCAGGCCCTGCAGACCCTGTTCGAGCATGAACTGGCCCTGGGTGCCGACATGCCCTATCGCCAGATCGGCACGCGGGTGCAGGTGCGCTTCGAGCACGACGCCGAGCCGGTCGCGTTGCGGCTGTGGCACGCGCTGCGCCGGCTGTTCCTGTCGCAGTTCCGGCTATGACCGGAACCCTGCGGCTCGATGTGCAGGAAGCGCTGGCCCACGGCGTCTTTCCCGAACGGCGCGATCTCGACGAACCCGCATACGACACCCTGGCCCGCGGCCTGGTGTGGCGGCTCAAGCGGCGCCTCTGGCCTGCACTGCCGGCCCTGCGTGCGATGGCTGGCAGCGCCGCCGCGATGGAGCCCGGGCTGTCTGCGCTGAGCGATGCCGACCTGCGCCAGCGCCTGGCGCGTGCCGCGCCTGCCGCCGTGCATGCCGGCCGCGCCCAGGGCCTGGCCGAGGTGCTCGCCGTCGTGCGCGAAGGTGCCCGGCGGTCGCTGGGCAAGCGCCCCTTCGACAGCCAGATCATGGGCGCAGCGGTGCTGCTCGAAGGGCGCCTGGCCGAGATGCAGACCGGCGAGGGCAAGACGCTCACCGCCGGCCTGGCCGCCACGGTGGCCGGTGCGGCGGGCCTGCCGACGCATGTCGTCACGGTGAACGACTATCTCGCCCGGCGCGACGCCGAGCTGATGGCGCCGTTGTTCGCCTTTTTCGGCCTGCAGGTCGGTGTGGTCTGGGCCACGCTGGCGCATGACGACAAGCTCACCGCCTACGCCCGGCCCATCACCTACTGCACCAACCAGAGCCTGGTGTTCGACTACCTGCGCGACCGTGTCGCCGCCGGCGGGCGCATGAGCCCGGCGCAGTTGCAGGCCCGGTTGCTCCACGGCGGCCTGCCGCAGCCGCTGCTGCTGCGTGGCCTGCACTTCGCCATCGTCGACGAGGCCGATTCCATCCTGATCGACGAGGCCCGCACGCCGCTGATCCTGTCGGAGCGCCAGGGCGAGCCGCCCGATGCGGCCGACTACCGTCAGGCCCTGGCCATCGCGCAGACCCTGCGCCTGGGCGAGCACTACGGCATCGACGCAGCGCGCCATTCGCTGCACTTCGAGTCGGCCGGGCCGCAGGCGGTCCGTGAGGCGACGGCCACGCTGGGCGGCGTCTGGGCCGTGGCGCGCGGGCGCGAGCATCTGGTGGGGCAGGCCCTGCGGGCCATCCACCTGTTCCACCTCGACCAGCACTATGTCGTGATCGACGGCAAGGTGCAGATCGTCGACGGGTACACCGGCCGCGTGCTGGAGGGCCGGTCCTGGGAGGGCGGGCTGCACCAGATGATCGAAGCCAAGGAGGGCCTCGCGCTGACCGAGCCGGCCCGCACGCTGGCGCGCATCACCTTTCAGCGCTTCTTCTGCCGCTACCTGCGCCTGGCCGGCATGACCGGCACGGCGGCCGAGGTCGCGGCTGAACTCCACGCCGTCTACCGGCTCGACGTGGTGCGGCTGCCCACCGACCAGCCCGGGCGGCGTGTGACCCTGGCGCCGCGCCTGATGCGGACCCAATCCGCCAAGTGGCAGGCCGTGCGGGCGGCCTGCCTGGGCCAACTCGCCGCCGGCCGGCCGGTGCTGGTCGGCACCCGGTCGGTCGGGGCGTCCGTCGCGCTGTCCGAAGTGCTGGGGCTGCGGGTGGTGCACCGTGTGCTCAATGCACGCCAGGACGCCGAAGAAGCCGACATCGTCGCTGCGGCCGGCGCGGCCGGTGCACTCACCGTCGCCACCAACATGGCCGGGCGGGGCACCGACATCCACCTCGGCGCGCAAGTGGCCGAGCACGGCGGTCTGGCGGTGCTGCTGACCGAGTTCCACGACTCGGCCCGCATCGACCGGCAGTTGGTGGGCCGCGGCGCCCGCCAGGGCGACCCCGGCGTGGCGCTGGCGATCGTCGCGCTCGACGATGAAATCTTCTCGGCCCACGCCGCCGCGTTGCAGGCCCTGCTGGGCCGCGTCTTCCAGGGGCGCGATGAGTTGCCTGCCTGGGCCCTGCACCTGTTGCGCCGCGCCGCGCAAGGCCATGCGGGGCGCGTGCATGCGGCCATGCGCCGCCGCACCCTCAAGGCCGACCGCCAACTCGACAACCTGCTCGGCTTTGCCGGAAACCAGATATGAGATTGCTTCCCATCCTGTTGTTGTTGTCGTCGTCTGCACTGGCGCAGGCGCCCAGACCTGCGGACGCACCGGCCGGCTTCGACTGCCTGATCGAGCCCAACCAGCGCATCGAGATCCGCAGCCCGGCAAACGCGCTGATCGACAAGATCCTGGTGCAGCGCGGCAGTGTCGTGCGGGCTGGTGATGTCCTGGTGCAACTGGATGCCGGCGTCGAGCGCGAGGCACTGGCCGGTGCGCAGCAGCGGGCCGAATCCGAATCCGAGGTGCGGGTCGCCCGCGCCCGCGCCGACTACGCCCGTGAGAAGTTCCGCCGCCGTGAAGACCTGCGCCAGCAGAACTTCATCACCGCGCAGGAGCGCGACGAGGCCCAGGCCGAGTTGCGTGTGGCCGAGGCCGAGCTGGCCCTGTCCACCGACAACCGCCGCCTGGCCGCCACCGAGGCCCTGCGCCTGTCAGCCGTGCTCAAGCAGCGCGTGCTGCGTGCGCCCTTCGCAGGCGTGGTGACCGAGCGTTTGCAGAACCCCGGCGAACTCGCCTTCACCGGCGAAGGCTCGCGCCCGATCCTGCGCCTGGCCCAGACCCAGCCGCTGCGGGTGGAGGTGGTGATGCCGGTGTCGATGATGGGCAAGGTCACCGCCGGCCGCAGCGCGGAGATCACGCCGGAGTCGCCGCTGACCGGCACCTGGCAAGCCACCGTCAGGGTGGTCGACCGGGTGTTCGATTCAGCCAGCGGCTCGTTCGGTGTGCGCCTGGAGTTGCCGAATCCGAACGGGCAGATCCCGGCGGGCGTGCGTTGCAAGGTGCGGTTCTTGTAGCCCGGTCAGTCGTCCTGGCTGGGTGCCACGGTCAGCGTGCCAGTGACAACCCGCCGTCGCAGGCGATGGTCTGGCCGGCCATGTAGGCGCCCAGCGGCGAAGCCAGGAACAGCACCGCGCCGGCCATGTCGGCGGGCGTGCCCAGGCGCCGCATGGGGATGCCGGCCAGCGCGCCCTCCAGCCGCTTGGGGTGCTGGGTGGTCACCTTGGTCAGCTTGGTGTCGACCAGGCCCGGCGCCATGCCGTTGACGCGGATGCCCTCGGGCGCCCAGGCCACGCCCAGGGTGCGGGTCAGGCTCATCGCGCCGGCCTTGGACGCGGCATAGGCCGGGTTGCCCACGTTGGAGCCGCCCAGCCCGGCGATCGAGCTGATGATGACCACCTTGCCGCCCTCGCGGCCGGCGCTGGGCAGCAGCGCCGGCTTGAAGCGGCGGCAGCAGTGCAGCAGGCTGTCCAGGTTGACGGCCATCACCCGGTCCCAGCCGGCGCGCTCGAACTCTGCGCGCTTGTAGGCCACCGTGCCCTGGCACAGCACCAGCACGTCCAGCGTGGCGCCATCGCCGCCGGGCTGCGGCGCGCGGTCGATCTGGTCGGGGTCTGCCACGTCCACGCAGGCGTAGTGCAGGCCGGCCAGGTCGGAGCCTTCGGCGCCGGCGTAGTCGGCCGCAGCAAGGCGCGTGCCCCAGGCATGCACCTCGGCGCCGCGCTGGCGGAAGGCCTGCGCCACGCCGTTGCCGATGCCGCTGGACCCACCGACCACCAGCACCCGCTGGCCGTTGAAGTTCGTGTCGTCTGTCACCTGTTGTCTCCTCGCTTGTCGGCAAGCCCGCCTGGCTTGCACGGCACGGACGATGCGCTGCGCGGTGGCGCGGCCACAGTCACGCGCATGACATGGCGCTGCGGTGGCGCTGCAGCCGCCTGCGGTCGGCTCGGCGCAGCGCGCTTTCTG
>JBBRVT010000159.1:0-9322 GCA_038246615.1 Burkholderiales bacterium | reverse complement strand
GGAAATTCGTCGAACGGCGCGCCCCAGGCGGCGCCGGCGTTGTTGACCAGGATGTCGAGCCGCTGCTCGCGGTCTTGCAGCGCCGCCACCAGCGCCGCGATGCCGTCCATCTTGGCCACGTCGGCCGGCAGGCTGTGGCAGGGGCCACCGTCGGGAAATGCGGCCGACAGCTCGGCCGCAGTGGCGTCGCAGGCATCGGCCTTGCGGGCGCTGATGTAGACCGTGGCGCCTTGCCGCAAGAAGCCCTCGGCGATCATGCGGCCGATGCCGCGTGAGCCACCGGTGACCAGGGCCACGCGGCCTTCAAGTGAAAACAGTTTGCTCATCAGGATCTCCAGAAGTGGGGGGGGTGGGGTCAGCCGAAGCTGGCGGCGCTGGCAGCTGCGGCCATGGCGCCCAGGCGGGCGCCGATGGCATGGAATTCGGCCACGGTCTCGTCGATGATCTGCTGCACCGGCTTGACCGCATGCACCAGCCCGGCCGATTGCCCGGCCAGCGCCGGCGCGGCATTCATGTCGCCGTCGAAGTACACGCTGCGGATGCCCTTGAAGGTGTCGGGCCCCATCAGGCCGGCGGCGTGGATGGCGGCGGTGAAGTCGGTCTTCAGTGCGCGGATGCAGGGCGTGCTCTTGGTGTTGAGCACCCAGGTGCCTGTGGCGTCGGCCGCGACGATGGCGTTCTTGTAGCCGGCATGCACCGGGCTTTCGGCGCTGGCGACGAAGCGGGTGCCCATCTGGATGCCCTCGGCCCCCAGCGCAAAGGCTGCCGCCATGCCGCGCCCGTCGACGATGCCGCCAGCGGCGATCAGCGGCACGGCCACCCGTTCGCGGATGGCCTGCAGCAGCACCAGGGTGCTGACCTCTTCGGGGTTCTTGAAACCGCCACCCTCACTGCCTTCGACCACCAGGCCGTCGACGCCGGCGTCCTCGCACTTGCGCGCCAGGTCGAGCGTGGGCACGGCGTGGTAGACCACGATGCCGGCCGCGTGCAGCGGCGCGATGAACTTGGCCGGGCTGCCGGCCGACGTGGTGACGAAGCGGATGCCGCTGTCGCAGACGAAGCGCAGCATGGCGTCGTCTTTCAAGAAGCGGATCGGCAGGTTCACGCCGAAGGGCAGGCCCAGGGCCAGCATCTGGCGGATCTCTTGCTGGCAGGCGGCGGTCTCGCCCGAGCTGGTCTCGATGACGCCCAACCCGCCAGCACGCGAGACGGCGCTGGCCAGCTGGGTGCGGGCGATCCAGCCCATGGGCGCCTGCACGATGGGGTAGCGGGCGCCGGTGTGGGCCAGGACACGGTTCATCAGGCGGGCTCCTGCGGTTTGCGCATGGTGGTGAGGCGGTGGTGGGACGGTGGTGGGGCGGTGGTGGGGCGGTGGTGCGGTAATTCGAAGACCGCGCAGTGTCGGCGCCCGGCTGCGCGCGCCGCAGTCGCGCAAGTGCCAGCGGTCAGGGGGTGTACGGATGCAGCCTCAGGGCTCGGGCGGCATCGGGGCGCCGCACTGCCAGCACTGGTCGAACGGGCCGTCGATCACCTCGCCGCAGCCCCGGCAGGCCCAGCGCCGCTCGGCCGGGTGCTGCAAGTTGCGCAGCAAGGCCTGCGCCTCGGCCCAGCGGGTTTCGTCGGCCAGCCACAGCTCCGGCAGGGCCTGGTCGGGCGGGATCTGGCCGGCAATGCCGCTGGCGAAGGCACGCTGCACCGTGGTGGTCAGGCCGGCATCGCTCAGCACATCGGCCCACAGCGTGGCAATCGCCAGGTTGGGCGCCTGTGCCAAGCGCTTCATGGCGACCCCTCGCCAGGCGGGTACGCCCGTCGGTCCCCCAAGGGGACCCGGTCCCGCTTGGGGCGGCCCGGCGCTCGGCCCGGTTGTGGCGACCCCTCGCCGGGCGGGTACGCCCGTCGGTCCCCCAAGGGGACCCGGTCCCGCTTGGGGCGGCCCGGCGCTCGGCCCGGCTGTGGCGACCCCTCGCCGGGCGGGCACGCCCGTCGGTCCCCCAAGGGGACCCGGTCCGGCTCGGGGCGGCCCGGCGCCCTCACTTCACCCGTACCGGTCGGGTGGACACGACGATGCCCGCCACGATCAGCGCGAACGCCAGGCCGTGGAAGGGCTGCGGCCACTCGGCCAGCATGGCGCCGCCCAGCAGCGCGGCGAACAGCGGCGTCAGGTTGGCGAAGAAGGCCGCCACCGTGGGCCCGGCCTGCGCCACGCCCAGGCCCCACAGCCGGTAGGCCAGCAGCGACGGGAAGATGCCCACGTAAGCCAGCGCCAGCAGCAGCGTGGGCGTCCATACCACCGCGCCGGCATGCGGTTGCAGCCACTCGCCGGCGCCGGCAAAGGCGGTGGCCCAGCACAGGCCCAGGCCGATCTGGATGCAGAGGAATTCAGACCAATGCCAGTCGGGCCGCTGCGCGCCGCGCATGGATGCGGGCGGGCGCGCCAGCATCCAGCTGTAGAGGCACCAGCTGAAGATGGCGGCCAGCATCAGCACGTCACCCGGCACCAGCTGCACCCGCAGCAGCGCCGCCGCGTCGCCGCGCGACAGCACCACCGCCACGCCCAGCAGCGACAGCACTGCACCCAGCAGCTGCGCCCGGCGCGGGCGCTCGCCATACAGCGCCGCGCCGATGGCCAGCATCCACACCGGCGCGCTGGCGGCGATCAGCGTCACGTTCAGCGGTGTGCTGGTCTCCAGCGCCAGGTACTGCAGCGCGTTGTAGGCGCCCACGCCGGTCAGGCTGAGCAGGGCCAGGTGCGGCCAGCGTTCAAGCAGCTGGCGCCGCCGCAGCGGGGTGCCGAAGGCGCGCCAGCCCAGCGGCAGCAACAGCGCCAGCGCGATGGCCCAGCGCAGCGCATTCAGCCACAGCGGGCTGATCGACTGGATGGCGATGCGGCCCACCACCGCATTGCCGGCCCAAAGCAGCGGCGGCACGCTGAGCATCAGTGCCAGGCGGGTGGTCAGGGCCATGCGGGCGGCGCAGTGGTGGTGGACATGGGGCGCGATTGTGGGGTGGGTTCCGGGCCGGCACTGCGGCAGACGGCTGCGGTTACGCTGGTGCCCCCACTTTGCAGCGACCAGGAGACCCACCATGCCCCAGACCATCCAGATCCAGCAATACGGCGGCCCCGGGCAGATGCAGCTCGTCGACCTGCCGGTCGGCGAGCCCGGCCCCGGGGAGATCCGCATCCGCCACCATGCCATCGGCCTGAACTACATCGACGTCTACCAGCGCACCGGCCTGTACGCCAACCCGCTGCCGCTGAGCCTGGGCATGGAAGCCGCCGGCGTGGTCGAGGCAGTGGGCGCGGGCGTCGCCCACCTGGCAGTGGGCGACCGCGCCGCCTATGCCAGCAACCCGCCGGGCAGCTACAGCCAGGCGCGGGTGATGCCGGCGAGAACGGTGTGCAAGCTGCCCGACGACATCTCGTTCGAGACCGGCGCGGCGATGATGCTCAAGGGCCTGACCGCGCAGTACCTGCTGAAGAAGACGCTGCCGGTCGAGGGCCTGGTGGCCGGCGACATGGTGCTTTTCCATGCCGCCGCCGGTGGCGTCGGCCTGATCGCCTGCCAGTGGGCCAAGGCGCTGGGCCTGCAGCTGATCGCCACCGCCGGCAGCGACGCCAAGTGCCAGCTGGCGCTGGAGCACGGCGCGGCGCATGCCATCAACTACCGCAGCGACGACTTCGTGGCGCGGGTCAAGGCCATCACCGGCGGTGCGGGCGTGAAGGTGGTCTACGACTCGGTGGGCAAGGACACCTTCGAGGGCAGCCTGAACGTGCTGCGCCCCTTCGGCCTGCTGGCCAGCTTCGGCAATGCATCGGGCCCGGTGCCGCCGTTTGCACCGGGCGTGCTGGGGGCCAAGGGGTCGCTGTACCTGACCCGGCAGACACTGTTCACCCACATCGCCACGCGTGAGAGCTGCCAGGCCATGGCCGACGACCTGTTTGCGGTGGTGCGCAGTGGCGCGGTGAAGATCCGCATCGACCAGCGCTACCCGCTGGCCGAGGTGGCGCGTGCCCACACCGACCTGGAAGCGCGCAACACCACCGGTTGCAGCATCCTGATTCCGTGACCCGCTGACCCCCCCCCCGCAGATCGGGGGGTGCGGCCGGCGCGGCGCATCTGCGCCGGGGCGGGCGGCGTATCGCGGTGGGCTGGCCTGATCGCCGTCGCAGGCGGTGGTGGGGCTGGCGTCCAACCCACGCCCACCCGCTTGAAGGAGCCCCCCCATGACCCGCTTTGCACGTGCTGCCATCGCCAGCGCCACCCTGGCCCTGGCCGCTACCGGCGCCCAGGCCATCACCCTGGTCGGCCTGACCAGCGCCAGCCAGCTGGCCCGCATAGCCACCACCGACATCGCCGGCGCCACCACCACCGCCATCACCGGCCTGGCCACCGGCGACCGGCTGGTCGGCATCGACCTGCGCCCGGGTGACGGCAAGATCTACGGCATCTCGCTGTCGAACAAGCTCTACACCGTCAACGAGATGACCGGCGCCGCCACCCAGGTGGCGGTACTGTCGAGCCCGGTGATCCAGCCAAACCTGGGCTATGGCATCGACTTCAACCCGGTGGCCGACTTCAACGGCGGCAGCTCGCTGCGCCTGGTCAGCTCGGCCGGCAGCAACTTCGCCATCAACGCCAGCACCGGCGTGGTGGGCAATGCCGCAGGCAACATCGGCAGCGGCTTCACCGCAGTGGCCTACACCAACAGCCCGCCGATGCCCGCGATGGCGCCGGCCGGCACCGCGCTGTACTACATCAACACCAGCACCGACATGCTGATGACGGCGCCCGGCGCCTTCAACGCCCCCACCATCTCGGCGGTGGGCGCGCTGGGCGTGGACGCGCTGAAGGCCAACGGCTTCGACATCGCCAACGGCATGGGCTATGCAGCGTTGAACATGGACGACGGCAGCTCGCTGGCCAGCGGCATCTACCGCATCGACCTGGGCACCGGCGCCGCCACGCTGCTGGGCACCTATAACGGTACGCTGTCGGGCCTGACGGTCAGCGCCGTGCCCGAGCCGCAGACGGTGGCACTGATGCTGGCAGGCCTGGTGGCCATGGGCGCACTGGCGCGCCGCCGCCGCAGCTGAGCGCCTGTCAGCCGGCTGCCAGGGCCTCGCGCACGGCGGGCAGCTGCCGGCGCGAGACCGCCAGCACCTCGCCGTTGGCCAGCCGCACCACCCAGCCGTCGTCGGCCTCACCGTGGCCGGCACTGGCGGTGGGCGCACGCTCCAGCGCGCGCACCGCCGTGCGTGCCACCAGCGCGTTGCGGTGCACCCGCACAAAGCCATCGCCCAGGCGCCGGGCCAGGTCGGCCAGCGGTTCGTCCAGCAGCCACTGGCCCTGCAGGCTGCAAAGGGTGACGTACTTCAGCTCGGCCTTCAGGTACAACACCTCGGGCAGCGGCACGCGCAGCACCCGGCCGCGGTCACTGACCACCAGCACCGGCACCGCCGGCACGTCGGCCGCAGCCGGCGCGCCCAGGCGCTGCGCCACCCGCCACAGCGCCGCCTGCAGGCGTTCACGCCGCACCGGCTTGGTGATGTAGTCGGCCGCGTCCACCTCGAAGGCGCGCAGCGCATGCTCGGCATGCGCGGTGACGAACACCACCATCGGCGGCTGCGACTGGCCGGGCCCCGCCGCTGCGCGGCGCAGCGCATCGGCCAGCTTCAGGCCGCTGCCGCCGGGCATCACGATGTCCAGCAGCACCAGGTCGCAGGCGGTGTGCGCCAGCAGCGCCTGGGCCTGCTGGGCATCTGCGGCCTCGCCCACCACCAGCGCCGGCGGCTGCGGGTTGGCCTGCACCAGGCTGCGCAGGCGCAGCCGTGCCAGGGGCTCGTCGTCGACGATCAGCACCCGCAGCGGTGCCTGGGGCGCTGCGGGCTGTGGTGATGGGGGCTGTGGTGCTGCGGGCTGTGGTGCCACGTTCTGCGGCAATTCGGGCGGTGCAGCACCGGTCACAGCGGCACCTCGATACGGGCGTTGTACAGGCCGTGCTCGACGCCGCAGTGCAGCGTGGCGGCCAGGTCGTGCAGCAGGCGCAGGCGCTCGGCCACGTTGGCCAGGGCGATGCCGTTGCCGCCGGGGCCGGGCGTCTCGGGCAGGGTGTTGGTCACCATCACGATGGCCATGCCGCGGGCGGCGCGGGTGCTGATGACGATGCGCCCGCCGGCGCGCGCCGGCTCGATGCCGTGGCGCACCGCGTTCTCGACCAGCGGCTGCAGCACCAGCGGCGGCACGCTGGCGCCGGCGGCGGCCGGGTCCAGGTCCCAGACCAGCTGCAGGCGGTCACCGAAGCGCAGCTGCTCGATCGCCAGGTAGCGCTGCGCCAGGTCGATCTCATCGTCCAGCGTCACCGCGCTGCCGCTCTCGGCCAGTGCCACGCGGAACAGCTGGGCCAGGTCTTCCAGCACCGCTTCAGCGCGCTGCGGGTCCACCTGCACCAGCGCCAGTGCGGTGTTCAGTGCGTTGAACAAGAAATGTGGCCGGATGCGTGATTGCAGCTCGGCCAGGCGCGCGCTGGCCTCCACCGGCTGGGCGGCTGCAGCGCGCAGCCCCAGCCAGCGCCACACGCTCCAGGCCAATGCCGCACCTGCGGCAGCACTTCCCAAGGCGGGCGCAGCCCGGCCCGGCACCAGGCCCAGCGTGGCGCACAGGGCCCAGGCGGCCAGCGCCGACAGTGCCCCCAGCGCGGCCAGCAACAGCTCGCGCCCCAGCACCGCCCGGCCAGACAGCCAGGTGCGCATGCCGCACACCGCCGGCAACCACAGCAGGGTGGCGGCCAGTGCCGCGAAGGCGCCGACCGTGGCGCGGCTGGACGCATCCACCCAGCCCTGGGCCAGCGGTGCACCGGCCAGCAGCACGGCGGCCTGCACCGCCAGCAGCACCCGCAGCGCCAGCGCCGGCTGGCACAGCTGGAACTGCAGGCCCAGGCGGTGGCGCACCTGCATGGCCTGGCCGTGCAGCGGGTCGAACCGGGTGGCGTTGAACAGCGAGCTGCCGGCCGCACCGCGCAGACGCCCGGTGTCGGGCCAGAGGCTGGACGCACGCGTGCCGGTGTCGCCGGCATCGGGCTGGGCGGGGTCGTCGGCAGGGGCCATGGGCAGGGGCACGGGAGGGGCGCCCGGATAATACGGGCTGCCCTGCGGCCGGCATGCCTGCATGCCCGTGGCCGTGCCCGATCCTCCCCTTGCAGAAGACCCGCCCATGTCCGGCAACCAACTCGACCAGAAATCCAAGGCCTGGTCGGCCCTGTTCTCCGAGCCGATGAGCGCGCTGGTGCAGCGCTACACCGCCAGCGTCGGCTTCGACCAGCGCCTGTGGCGTGCCGACATCGCCGGCAGCCTGGCCCATGCCGGCATGCTGGCGGCCCAGGGCATCATCGGCACGCAAGACCTGGCCGACATCCAGCGCGGCATGGTACTGATCAGCGCCGAGATCGAGAGCGGCCAGTTCCAGTGGAAGCTGGAGCTGGAAGACGTGCACCTGAACATCGAAGCCCGCCTGACGCAGCTGGTGGGCGACGCCGGCAAGCGCCTGCACACCGGCCGCAGCCGCAACGACCAGGTGGCCACCGACGTGCGGCTGTGGCTGCGCGGCGAGATCGACGCACTGGCGCTGCTGCTGGCCGACATGCAGCGCGCGCTGGTGGGCGTGGCCGCGCTGCACACCGGCACGGTGATGCCCGGCTTCACCCATCTGCAGGTGGCGCAGCCGGTGAGCTTTGCCCACCACCTGCTGGCTTATGTGGAGATGTTTGCGCGCGACGCCGAGCGCCTGGCCGATGTGCGCAAGCGCTGCAACCGCCTGCCGCTGGGTGCTGCCGCGCTGGCCGGCACCAGCTACCCGCTGGACCGCGACGCGGTGGCACGTGAACTGGGCTTCGACGGGGTCTGCGAGAACAGCCTGGACGCAGTGAGCGACCGCGATTTCGCGCTGGAGTTTCTGGCCTTCGCCAGCATCACCATGGTGCACGTGAGCCGCCTGGCCGAGGAGCTGGTGCTGTGGATGAGCCAGAACTTCGGCTTCATCGACCTGGCCGACCGGTATTGCACCGGCTCGTCGATCATGCCGCAGAAGCGCAACCCCGACGTGGCCGAACTGGCACGCGGCAAGAGCGGCCGGGTGGTCGGCCACCTGATGGGCCTGATCACGCTGATGAAGGGCCAGCCGCTGGCCTACAACAAGGACAACCAGGAAGACAAGGAGCCGCTGTTCGACACGGTCGACACGCTGGCCGCCACGCTGCGCATCATGGCCGAGATGGTGGCCGGCATCACCGTCAAGCCGCAGGCGATGGAGGCCGCTGCACGGCGCGGTTATGCCACCGCCACCGACCTGGCCGACTACCTGGTGAAGAAGGGCCTGCCCTTCCGCGACGCGCACGAGGTGGTGGCGCATGCGGTGAAGCTGGGCCTGCAACAGGGCCTGGACCTGGCCGATCTGCCGCTGGCCGAACTGCAGGCCCTGCACCCGCTGATCGGCGACGACGCGCCGCAGGTGCTGACGCTGCGCGGCTCGCTGGAGGCGCGCAATGTGCGCGGCGGCACCGCGCCGGCGCAGGTGCTGGCGCAAATCGCCAGGCACCGGGCGCGGCTGGGTTGATCTGTCGCAAGGCGCACACCATCTGTGCGCTGCCAGACACGCGGCAATGACCGACCGGGCGCAGGATGCGGGGGTGCCGGCATTCCTGCCGGTGCGATGCGCCGAGGTGTGCCCTGGAAGTCCTGTCCCGCTGGCCGATGCCGGTTTCGCTGCTGTCTGTGGCACCGGCCTGGCTTGCCCCGCTTTGTCTTGCACTGACGCTGAGCGGCTGTGGCGGGTTGCGCACCGCAACGGCACCACCCGCCCTGCCCGGCGGGCTGCCGACACAGTGGGCTGGCGCCAGCGCGGACAGCCCGCCGGGCACCACGCCCCAGGCCCTGCTGGCCTGGTGGCAGCAGTTCAACGACCCGCTGCTGACCGACCTGGTGCGCCAGGCGCTGGCGGCCAACACCGGCGTGCGCAGCGCCCAGGCAGCGCTGCGGCAGGCGCGCGCATTGCAGGACGTTGCAGCCGCCGGCCTGGGCCCCACGCTGACGGCTGGCGCCGATGCACAGCGGGCCAGGTCGGCCGGCAACACCGGCAACCGCTTTGGCGCCAGCCTGGACGCCAGCTGGGAGCTTGACCTGTTCGGCGGCCGGCGCAGCGCCCTGGACGCCCGCAGCGCCAGCGCCGAGGCCAGCGCCGCCGACCTGGGCACGGTGCAGGTGTCGCTGGCGGCCGAGGTGGCGCTGGCCTACATCGGCCTGCGCAACGCCCAGGGCCGGGTTGCGATC
>JBBRVT010000158.1:0-9411 GCA_038246615.1 Burkholderiales bacterium | reverse complement strand
GGGCGGCCTGGGCCTGGCGGAGGCGGTGCGCAATTCGCGCCTGCCGGCCACCGCGCGGGTGCTGGTGGTGGTCGACCAGTTCGAGGAGATCTTCCGCTTCAAGCGCATGGCCGACCCCGACGAGGCGGCGGCCTTCGTCAAGCTGCTGCTGCAGGCCGCAGCCGACCCCACGTCACCGGTCAGCGTGGTCATCACGCTGCGCAGCGACACCCTGGGCGCCTGCGCTGATTTTCGCGACTTGCCCGAAGCCGCCAGCCGCGGCGGCTACCTGGTGCCGCGGCTCAAGCGCGAGCAGCGCAAGGAAGCCATCGTCCGCCCGGTGGAACTGCGCGGCGCACGCATCGCCCCGCGCCTGGTGCAGCGCCTGCTCAACGACGTGAGCGACGATTTCGACGACCTGCCGGTGATGCAGCATGCGCTGTCGCGCACCTGGCACCAGTGGGCCCAGGCCTGCGGCGGCAGCCGGCCGATCGACCTGGAAGACTACCTGGCCACCGGCGGCGCCGCCAGTGCGCTGAACAACCATGCCGACGAGGCCTGGCAATCACTGGGTCCGCTGGGCCCGCTGGGCGCGCCCGGCGGCACGGTCGAGCGGGTATTCCGGGCGCTGACCGAGCGTGTGGCCGAAGGCACCGAGGTGCGCCGCCCGCTCGACTTTGCCCAGCTCTGCGCGATCTGCGGCGGTGGCACGCCCGACGGCAACGCCGCCGTCACCCAGGTGGTGGAGCGCTAC
Source organism: Burkholderiales bacterium (assembly GCA_038246615.1). Classification (GTDB taxonomy): domain Bacteria; phylum Pseudomonadota; class Gammaproteobacteria; order Burkholderiales; family Burkholderiaceae_C; genus Pseudaquabacterium. The sequence goes on along the minus strand of JBBRVT010000158.1, from coordinate 8,678 downwards.
CGCCGCGCCGACACCGCCTTCCTGGTGCCCGGCACCGACCGGCCACTGGCCGACAACCCGGTGATCGACATCAGCCATGAGAGCCTGATGCGGCAATGGGCACGGCTGGGCGGCTGGGTGCAGGCCGAGGTCGACGCCAGCACCGAGCTGCACGACCTGGTGCGCGAGGCCCAGGCCCAGGCGCAAGGCCAGGGCGAATTGCGCCACGGGCTGGACCTGGCGCGCGCGCGCAACTGGCAGCAGCGCAACCAGCCCAACCCGGCCTGGCTGCGGCTGTGCCTGGGCGGCAGCGCCGACGAGGCCGCCACCCAGCTGCAGGGTATCCAGGCCTTTCTCGATGCCAGCACTGCGGCCGAGCAGCAGGCCCGGCGGCGCAACCGCCTGCGCACGCTGGGCATGCGCAGCCTGGTGGCGGCGGTGGTGGTGGTGTCGGTGGGCGCGGCGGCGGTGGGCATCACGCTGCAGAGCCAGGCCCGCTCACGCGAGCTGGTCAGCCGCGCGGTGCTGGCTCAGGCGCAAGACCCGGTGCGCAGCGCCCGGCTGGCGCTGGGCGCGCTGGGGCAGGACAGCGCCAACCAGCGTGCCGACCATGCGCTGCGCCAGGCCATGTCGGCACTGGAAGTGGCGCGCACCGAGCAACTGCTGACGCTGGACGAGCCGCTCACCGAGGCCCGCTACACCGACGACGGCCAGCGCCTGCTGGTAGCCGGCGGGCGCAGCGTGTGGCTGCTGGATGGCACCAGCCTCCAGACCCTGCACAAGGTGGCCACGCCCGCCACGGTGGTGCGGGCCTGGCAGCTGGGCGAGCAGATCATCAGCTTCACCGACGACTACCAGGTGCGGCTGCAGACGCTGGACGGCAAGACCCGCGCCGACCTGCCCTGCCCCGGCAATGGCAACGCCGTCTCCAGCGTGGCCTACAAGGGCGAGCGCGCCGGCCAACCGGCGCAGCTGGCGGTGGGTTGCTACAACGGCACGCTGCTGCTCTGGGACCTGGGCCCGCAGGGCGTGCTGGCCCGGCTGCAACTGCAGGCGGGCAGCGACAGCGCGCCCACGCTCAATGCGCTGGCCTTCTCGGCCGACGGCCTGTACCTGGCCAGCGGCCAGGCCAACGGCGATCTGCTGGTGTGGAAGCGCGGCCATGCCGGCGGCGCCTGGATCGGCACGCAGAAGGCGCCGATGCGCCACCAGGCCGCCGTGCGCGACATGGCCTTCCACCCCAGCGACAACACGCTGCTGGCCAGCGTGTCCGACGACGCCACCGCGCGTGTCTGGACCCTCGACCTGGACGGCCGCAGCCTGGCGCGGCTGGAAGCCGGCCACTCCAACCCCGGCGTGCTGGACCATGACCGCCAGGTGCTGGGCGTGCGCTTCGTGCAGCGCGCCGACGACAAATACCTGCTGATGACGCGCTCGGACAAGCGGGTGTTCTTCTGGTCGGACGAGAAGACCTTCGACGCCCGCCTGCATGCCGATGCGGTGACCGACGCCAGCCCGTCGAAGGACGGCGAGCTGCTGGTCTCGTCCAGCGCCGACGGCACGGCGCAGCTGTGGTCGTCGCGCGCGGCCACTGCCATCGCGGTGCTGCGCGGCCACCGCAACGAAGTGACCCGCGCCATCTTCAGCCCGGCCGGCGACGCGGTGGTCACCGTCAGCCGTGACCGCACGCTGCGCCGCTGGCAACTGAAGCGGCCGGTGATGCTGGCCGCTGGGCGGCCCTGGCAGCTGGCTGCCGCGATCGACCCGACCGGCGCGCGCGCGGTGTTGTGCGGCGAGGCGACCGAAGCGTCGCCCCGGCACTGCCGCATCAGCCCGCTGGCCGACCTGGCCACCCGCGCCAGCACCGACGACGAATGGCTGGACAAGGTGGGTGCCGACGCGGTGGTGCAGGCCAGCTTCAGCAGCGACGGCAAGCGGGTGCTGGGCGTGGGCGTCACCCAGGACATCTACCAGACCACCAAGCCGGTGCTGTGGGACGCCGGCAGCCGCAAGCGGCTGAACCCGGCCTGGCTCGACACCTGGGCCTGGGCCGCCTTCGCGCCCGGCCGGCCCGAGCTGGTGACGCTGCGCCCGCCCGGCGCCCCCGGCGGGCCGGAAGAGCTGGCGGTGTGGCCGCACAAGGCGCTGGACGGCGACGAGCCTGGTGCGCCGCTGCTGAAACTGGCGGTGCCGCAGGGCCACGTCAGCGCCGCCGCGCTCAGCGCCGACGGCCGCTGGCTGGCCGCCGCACGGGGCGACCATGCCCTGCTGTGGGACCGCAACGCGCCCACCGCCGCCCCACGTGAACTGCGCGGCCACCGCGGCGACCTGCGCAGCCTGGCCTTCAGCGCCGACAGCCGCAGCCTGGTCACCGCCAGCAGCGACCGCACAGCGCGGGTGTGGCCGGTGGCGGCGGCGGGTGAGCCGGTGGTGCTGCAGGGCGGCCATGCCGGCGCGCTGACCTCGGCCGCCTTCAGCCCCGACGGCAGCCAGGTGCTGACCGGCAGCACCGACAGCAGCATGCGCCTGTGGGACACCGCCACCGGCCGCGAGCGCGCCACCGTGCAGCGCCATGCCGACGCGGTGACGGCGGTGTTGTTCGGCGCCGACGGCCAGCAGCTGCTGTCGGCCAGCGCCGACGGCACGGTGCGCTTCGACCGCTGCCAGGCCTGCAGCCTGCCGCCCGACCAGCTGGCCAGCCAGGCCCGCGCTGCGGTGCAGCTGGCCGGCCCGCCGGAAGCGGAAGACGCCGCCGCGCTGGCGCAGGGCCTGCTGCCGCGCTGGCTGGGCGGCGCCCGCTAGAAGCGGATGCGCCGGCCGCCCATATTGGGCGACTGGCGGGTGACTGACGGGTGACTGGTGGGTGACTGGCGAGCCAGTGGCGGGCGAGTGGGGAGCTATTGCGCCAGCACCGGGGGCGACGTGCCGGCCGGCTGGACGGTCATCAGGCAGTCCATGGTGATCTGGGCGGTGGACCAGGGCAGGGTGGGGTCAGACCGCCATGGCCCGGCGGTGACCACCCGCACCAGCCACTGGCTGGCAAAGGCTGTCCGGGGCGTGGCCCGCCATTCGACGGCGCTGGACGCGTAGGAAATCGCATTGGTGCCGGTGCGGGTCTGGTCGGACGCCACGGGCGCGGCCGCCGTGCGGCCCGCGTACACCACCACCCGCACCGCGTTCGGCGCGAAGACCCCGGCCACGACGGGCGGGATCTTGTAGTCGAGCCGACTGAAGGCATAGGTGTAGGCCACCCGCCGCGTGCCCGGTACCAGGCCGCCCAGCGTCACCACCTGGGCGCTGGTGGCGCCGGATCGGGTGAGCTGGAGCAACGGCCGGGTGCGCGCCACGGTGTCGGGAATGATCGCCTCGCTGAAGTTGCAGTCGCGCGGCGGCGGGTCGACCGGACCGTCGTAGACGGTGTAGGCGGCGGCCATCGCCGGCAGCAGGGCCAGAGCGGCCGGCAGGGTCAGGGTGCAGCCGGCCAGGCTGCGAAGGGCGCGTTGCTGTGACATGGATGGTCTCCGAAGGTCAGTTGGTGCAGTGACCGGGCCGACCGGCCGGGTTGCCTGCATCTGTTCAATCGGAATTGAACTGCGAAACCCGCCAAGGAATCGGCAACTATTCACAACACGACGGGCAGTTGGCGCCAATCGGCCGGCGGCAGCGGTGCGCGCAACAGCGCGACCAGCGCTTTGGCGCCGTCCTGCCAGCCCAAGGCGGCGTCCAACTGGTCGGCCAGTGCGGCCCGCGCCGGCGCGGCGCCGCCGGCCAATGCGGCATAGCAGGCGGCCACCATGGCCTGCGGGTGCCGGGCCCCCACCTGCTGCGCCAGCACTGCCGCCGCCGCTTGCCAGGCCTGCTGCGCCGCCGCCAGGTCACCCGCACGCGCCAGTGCCACGCCCTGCAACACCTGGGTGATGGCCACGCTGGCGCGGCCGCCCTGGCCCAGCTGGCGCTGGTTGGCCTCGGTCTGGCGCAGCAGCGCCTGCGCCTCGCGCAGGCGGCCCAGGCGCAGCAACGCTTCGGCCTGCAGCCGCCGCACCGGCTCGCTGGCCGGCGAGATGCCGCCCTCTTCGCGCAGCACCGTGGCCAGCACCTGCTGCAGCAGCGGCAGCGCCTGCGCAGCCTGGCCGGTGGAGACCAGCGCCGCCGCCGCCAGCGTGTCGGCATGGCTCTCGCGCCAGGCGTCGGCCGCGCCGGTGGTGCCGCGCAGGTGCGCCAGCCAGCGCCGCAGTTCCTGCGCATGGCCCTGGCGCAGTTCGGCCTGGGCCAGTTCGGCCACGGCGCTCACCGTCAGCGGGTGGTGCTGGCCCAGCCGCGCCAGCATGTCGGCCTGCACGGGGGCCAGCACCGCCACGGCGGCGGCATGCTGGCCGGCGAAGTTCTCGAGCCCCCCCAGATCCAGCGTGACGGTCAGGCGGTCGATGGCGGCGTCGCTGCCGCGCTGCGCCTGCAACGCAGCGGCGCGGCGCAGGTGGCTGCGGGCGGCGTCCAGGTCGCCCAGCAGGCGGGCCGTCACGCCCTGGGAATGGGCGGCGCGGGCAGCCAGTTCCAGCTCGGGGCCGTCGCGCAGCTGGGCATCGGCGCGGTCCAACGCCTGCCGCGCCTGTTCGCCATGGCGCTGCACCAGCGCCAGTTCGCCTTCCAGCAGCGCCACCCGCCCCAAGAGGCTGCGGTCAGGCGCGGGCAGGGTCGCCACCACAGCCTGCAGATCGGTCAGCACGCGCTGCGTGGCGGCGGTGTCCAGTTGCTTGAGCAGCGCATTGGCCCATTGCCACAGGGCCAGCGCATGGGCTGCGGGCTGGCCGGCGCGCTGGGCATCGGCCGCCTCGGCCTGGAAGCCGGCCACCGCCTCCTTGTAGGCACCGATGTCGCGGTACAGCGCAGCCATGCGCAGCCGGGTGGCGCGGCGGGTGGCGGTATCGATGTCGCTGCGGCTGTCGAGAAAGGCCTGGGCGCGGCCCAGCAGCTCGCGCGCGCTGAAGTTGCGGCTGTCCGCCGCGTCGGGGCCCATGCCGCGGAACAGGCTCTGCAGCAGGCCGTCCACCGTCTGCGCCCGGGCCTGGCTCAGGCGGGCGGTCTCGCGCTCCTGCCAGGTCTGCCAGCCCAGGCCGCCCGCCACCAGCAGCGCGGTGGCCAGCGCTGCCAGCGGCACCCGCTGGCGCTGCACGAAGCGCCGCGCCAGGTAGGCCAGGCTGGGCGGGCGGGCCAGCACCGGCTGGCGTGCCAGGTGGCGGCGCAGGTCGTCGGCCATGGCGGCGGCAGTGGCATAGCGCCGCGCCGGGTCATGCTGCATGGCCTTGGCGACGATGTTGTCCAGATCACCGGCCAGCGCCCGGCTGAAGGCGGCAGCGCGCAGGCCGCGGGCGGCGGCGCGCCCCTCGTCGCCGCGGGCGATGGCCGACATCGCCGGCACCTCGCCCTGCAGCGTGGCCTGCAGGGCCTGCGCGGCCGATTGACCCGGGCGCACATGCGGATGCTGGCCGCTGAGCAGCACATACAGCAGCACGCCCAGCGCAAACACGTCGGTGGCGGTGGACACCGCGCCGGACTGCAGCTGCTCCGGCGCCGCATAGCCCGGCGTCAGCATCGCGCCGGCCTGCTGGGTGAGTGGCGCCTCGGTCTGGCCGTCGGCCGTCAGCAGCTTGGCGATGCCGAAATCCAGCAGCTTGAGCTGTCCGGCGGCGTCCACCATCACGTTCGACGGCTTGATGTCGCGGTGCACCACCAGCTGGCTGTGGGCATGCTGCACCGCGTCCAGCAGGGTGAGCACCAGGCGGATGCGGTCGGCCAGGCCCAGCCGGGCGGCGTCGCAGTGGGCGTCGATGTGCTGGCCCTGCACATGCTCCAGCACCAGGTAGGGCTGGCCGCTGGGCGACACGCCGGCGTCCAGCAGCCGGGCGATGTGCGGGTGGGTGAGCCGCCCCAGGATGTGGCCCTCGCGGCGGAAGCGCTCGGCGCGCCCGGCGCTGGCCAGCGACAGGCTCAGCAGCTTGACCGCCACCTGGCCTTCGAAGCGGCCGTCGGCGCGGCGCGCCAGCCACACGCTGCCCATGCCGCCTTCGCCGATCGGCTGCTCCAGCGTGTAGGCCCCCAGCCGCTGCCCGGCCAGCGCGCTGCCGAACAGCCCGGGGCCGTCGGCGTCGCCTTGCAGAAAGCCGTCGGCCTGCGCCTGGGTGTGGCTGTGCAGCAGGTCTTCCAGGCCAGCGGCCAGCGCAGGCTGGTCGGTGCGCAGGTGCTGCAGCAATGCGGCGCGCTCGGCGGGTGTGGCGTCGAGCGCCTCGTCCAGCAGGGGTTGCAGCGTCTTCCAGTGCGCAGGCAGCATGCTTGTCGGGGTGTCCGGGCCGGATGGGGCCCGACGAGTGTAGTCAGCAGTGACTGCGGTCGAAGCACGTGCCGTCGAAGCACCCGATCGAAGCACCTGATCGACGCACTGCGGTCGGCGCACCCTCCCGTCAGGCGATGCCCGCCAGCCGCAGCGGCGGCCCCAGCAACTGGCGCAGCCGCGGCAGCGCCGCCAGCGCGGCAGCACGGCCGATGGCGATCAGGTCGGGCATGGCCTCGGTGTCGAACAGGCCGATGCGGCGCGGCAGCTCGGGCAGCATCAGCACCAGGCGCTTCGGGTCGGCAGCAGCCAGGCGGGCGTCGAGCAGGTTGTTCGACAGCGCCGCCGTCACCCGCGTGGCCAGCCGGCTGACGCTGTGGGCACGCTGCGGAAACGGCACCCGGAAGCCCAGCGCCACGCCGATGTGCTGCGGTGGCGTGTCGGCCACCGGCAGCGGGTCGGACAGGCTGCCGTCGACCAGCAGCCGGCCCTGCCAGGGCTGCGGCGCGAACAGGAAGGGCAGCGCGATGCTGGCCCGCAGCGCCTGCACCAGGCTGCCCTGTTGCAGCACCACCGCCGCGCCGCTGACGGCGTCGGTGGCGTGGATGCGCAGCGGCAGCGCCAGATCTTCGATGCGGGCATCGCCGAAGGCCTGGTGCAACCGCGCCATGATCAGGCTGTCGTCGCGCAGCGCAAAGCCGTCGTCGAAGCCAGCCAGGCGCGGCAGCACCACCTGCAGCAACGCGCGGTGGCGGCGCTGGCTGGTGATCTCACGCGACCACAGCCTGGTGGCCATGGCGATGGCCTGCTGGCTGCCGTGCCCGGCGGCGACCAGCGCGCCGAATAGCGCCCCGGCGCTGCAACCGGCCACCGCGGCGGGCCGCAGGCCGGCTTCTTCCAGCACCTGCAGCGCGCCCAGGCCGGCGATGCTCTTGACGCCGCCGCTGCCCAGCACCAGGGTGAACGGGGTGGTTGGATGGTTGCGCATGGTGTCAGAGCCTGAGAGTTTTTCGGGCGTGCCCGAGCAGCGCGTCAAAGGGCACCCGATCTAGGCGCAAAGCGCAGCCATAGCCCGGGCTACGGCGAGCATTTGCAACGACGGGCGGCGCCGATCCGGGCGCACGAGCGGGTGTGGCGGAAGGCTTCACGAGCTCTCAGTGCAGCCAGGCGTTGCCCGACAACAGGCTGCGGCGCGGCTGGCGCAGCGCCAGCGTGGCACGCACCAGGCCGGCGTCGTCAGGGTGGTCGTCGCAGGCGAACTGCAGGCTGCCGGCCAGGGCCTGCATGGCCTGGTTGGCCTGCAGCACATCACCCACCAGGGTGTGCAGCCCGCGCCGGCGGGCGGTGTCCACCAGCGCAGCCAGCAGGCGCCGGCCGACCCCCAGGCCCTGCCAGGCATCGGCCACGCTCAGCGCAAATTCGGCTTCCGGCTGGCCGCCGGTGCAGACCCAGCGGCCTTCGGCCACCGCCTGTTCGGTGCCGGCCGCGCCGTGGGTGACGATGAAGGCGGCGTGGCGGCTGAAGTCGGTACCGGCCAGCCAGGCCAGGCGCGCGGCCGAGAGCCGGCCCACGCTGCCGTGGAAGCGGTTGCGGCGCGCGGCGGGCGACAGGCCACCGTCCAGCAGGCCGCCGAGCAACGCGGCGTCGTCGGGCCGGCTGGGCCGCAGCGTGAGCAGGGTGCCGCAGGGCGCGTGCCACTGGCTGGCGGTGGGGGCGGCGGTGGGCGCTGCCGGGGCGCCGCGCACGGACCAGGCCGGCCGCATGGCGTGCAAGAGGGTGAGGAGTTCGGTGCGCATGCTGATGTCCCTTGGTCTGCAGACGCGGTGGATGCCGGCCTTGCAAGGGAAATCGCACTGCACCCGGCAAACCCGCCACGGTGCAGAAAAAGAGTTGTCCCCTCGCGGGGGGACGCCGGGCGGGCGGATCAGGCGGACGGATCAGGCGGACGGCATCGACCGGCCGATGTCAACCCGGCGACGTCAACCCGCCGATGTCAACCAGCCAGTGCGTGGCGCAACAGCAGCCGCGCCTTCTCCCACTGGCGCTGGGCGGTGCGCTCGGACACGCCGGTCATGCCGGCGATTTCCACCAGCGCAAAGCCGCAGAAGAACTTCAGGTCGACCAGATGGGCCAGCGCCGGCTCGTCTTGCGCCAGCGCATCGAGCGCGTCGCTCAGGCTCTGCAGGCCCTCGGGCTCGGCGCATTGCTCGGCCACCGCCGTGCTGAAGCTGGTGATGTCGAGCCCGGCGCCGCGCTTGATGGCGTGGCGGCTGCGCACATGGTCGATCACCAGGCCGCGCATCGCCCGCGCGGCATAGGCCAGGAAGTGGGTCTTGTCGTTGAACACCAGGCCGTCGCGGCCGCCGATGTCCAG
>JBBRVT010000157.1:0-9428 GCA_038246615.1 Burkholderiales bacterium | reverse complement strand
TTCAGCCTCAGCCGAAGGCCTTCCGTCACGCCCTCGGTCTGCCCGGGCAGCGCACTGTGGATCACACCGCTGCCGGCGGTCATCCACAGCACGCCGCCGTCGCTGGTGGACTGGCCGGCCACCAGCCACCAGCCACCAGCCGCTAGGCGCGGCGCGGGTCGGTGACCGGGGCCGATGTCGCGGCAGCGGCGGGGATGCTGGTGGTGGTCCATGCCGCCGTGGTGGCATTGGCCCGGCGCGGCTGGCCGCCAACGGATTCGAATGCCGCGTTCGAAACGGCCGCCCACGCGCCTAAGCTGGCGCCCATGTCCGACGCCCGCCCCAGCCCGAGCCCGAGCCCCTGCCTGATCCCCAGCCCGATCCCCGCCATCGGCACCGCCCACCAGCGCCGCCTGCGGGCGGTGTGGCACTCGGCCGGCTGGCCCTACCAGGACCTGCTGGAGGTGGAACTGCTGGCCGCCGGCCTGCTGCAGCGCCAGCAGGACGCCCAGGGCCGCGAGACGGTCCGGGTGACCGACGCCGGCCTGCAGCTGCTGCACCGCACGCTGCTGAAGAACCGCGCCGCGCGTGACGACCACGAGCAGCTGGTGGCCAGCGTGGCACGGGCGATGCAGCGCGCCGGGCGGGTGGTGTGGCGCGGCCTGAGCCTGCGCGCCCGGGTCGGCGGCGACGCCGCAGCGGGCGGTGATGCTGCCGCCGAGCCGGCCTGGTCCATCGCCATGCCCGACGTCTATTCGATTCGCCACACCACGGTGGAAGACCATGTCGAGCCGGTGGCGCATGAGATCAAGGTGCGCCGCGCCGACCTGCTGGCCGACCTGCGCCGCCCGGCCAAGGGCGAGGCCTACCGCTGGCTGAGCGGCGAGTGCTGGTACGTGCTGCGCGAGGGCATCGCCCAGCCGGAGGAGATCCCGCTGGTCTACGGCGTGTTGCTGGCCGACGCCACCGGCAGCCTGAGCGTGGCCCGGCCGGCGCCGCGCCGGCCGATGCGCCTGCCCTTCATGGTGTGGATGGCGCTGGCCCGCGCCACACCCGATCCGCAGGACGACGACGCCCAGCCCGGGCTGGGCGTGTCCGACCCGCCAGCCCAAGACGCCCCGCCGGCCGCCTGATGCAGCCAGAATCAGTGGCTCGGCCGCGCCGGCCGCGCTGGTCGATCACCCACCGCAACCTCGGGAGCCCGCCATGACCCGCACCACCGCCCTGCACCTGCGTTCTGCCGTGGCCGCCAGCCTGCTGGCGCTGGCCCTGGCCGGCCCGGCGCCAGCTGCCCAGGCCACCGCGCCCGCTGCCGCCGTGGCCTGGCTGAGCGCCGCCGCCGATGCCGACATCGACCGCGCCTTCGCCCAGGCCCGGGCCGAGAAGAAGCCGCTGCTGCTGTACTGGGGTGCCAAGTGGTGCCCGCCCTGCAACCGATTGAAGGCCACGCTGTTCAACCGGGCCGACTTCATCGACCGCTCGAAGAGCTTCGTGGCGGTGCACATCGACGGTGACCTGCCCGGTGCGCAGCAGCTGGGCGGCCGTTTCAAGGTGCGCGGCTACCCGACGATGATCCTGATGGCTGCCGACGGCACCGAGATCACCCGCCTGCCCGGCGAGGTGGACGCGCCGCAGGTGATGGCGGTGCTGCAGCTGGGCCTGGCCGGCGGCCGGCCAGTGAAGGCGGTGCTGGCCGACGCACTTGCCGGCAAGCCGGTCAGCGGGCCCGAGTGGCGCATGCTGGCCTGGTACGGCTGGGACATCGACGAGGCCCGGCTGGTGCCCGCCGCCGAGCGCCCGGCGCTGCTTGCGCAGCTGTCGCGCGCCTGCCCGGCGTCCGAGCGCCAGGCCGCCACCCGCTTGCTGCTCAAGGCCCTGGCCGAGAGCGACGACGGCAAGGGCATCAAGCCCGACGCCGCGCTGCGCGAGCGGGTGCGCAAGCTGCTTGCCGACCCGGCGGCCACGCGCGCGCAGATGGACGTGGTGGTCAACGCCGCACCCGACATCACCAAAGCCCTGGCACCCGAGCCGGGCACCGACCGCCAGGCGCTGGCCGGCGCCTTCGACGCCGCGTTGCAGCGGCTGGAGGCCGACGCCAGCCTGTCGCGCGCCGACCGGCTGGGGGCGCTGATCGCGCGGGTGGCGCTGGCCCGCATCGACCAGCCGGCCAAGGAACTGAAGCCCCGGCTGCCCGAGGCCCTGGTGCAGCGGGTGCGCGCCCATGTGGCCCGCGACGACCAGCAGATCACCGACGGCTACGAGCGCCAGGCGGTGGTCACTGCCGGCGCCTATGCGCTGGGCGAGGCCGGCCTGTGGGCCGACAGCGACGCGCTGCTGAAGGCCAACCTGGAGAAGAGCCATTCGCCCTACTACCTGATGAGCCAGCTGGGCAGCAACGCCCGCAAGCTGGGCCAGACCGATGAGGCGCTGCGCTGGTTCGCGCTGGCCTACGATAGAAGCGAAGGCCCGGCCACGCGGCTGCAGTGGGGGGCCAGCTACATCGGCGCGCTGGTCGATCTGGCGCCGCAGGACACCGCGCGCATCGAACAGGTGGCACGCGCGCTGTTTGCCGAAGCTGGCAAAGACCGTGCCTCGTTCCACGAGCGCAGCGCGCGTTCGCTGCAGCGGGTGGGCAGCAGGCTGGACGCCTGGAATCAGGGCCCGCAACAGGCGGCGGTGCTGCAGCGCCTGCACGACGGCCCGCAGGGCCTGGCCGCAGTGTGCGGCCGGCTGGACGCGGCCGACCCGCAGCGCGCCACCTGTGATGCCATCGCCAAGGGGCTGCTGAAGAAGCCGGCCGCTGCGGCGGGTTGATCCGGCCGCAGCGTCGGTGCAGCGCCACAGTATGCTGTGGCCCCACCACCGCCTGCAGGAGAACGCATGCCACGTCCGGTCCTCGATGAATCCGCCATCCACCCCGCCGTGCGTGCGCAGGTGGCCACGCTGCATGCCGATGTGCTGGCCCAGGTGCGCGAGGCGGTGTCGGCGCACGACGTGGTGGTGGTGGGCATGTCGGGCAACCCGTTCGTCAAGAAGGCGCGCCGCGCGCTCGACACCGCCGGCGTGGCCCACCACGACATCGACATCGGCAGCTACTTCAGCGATTGGCGCCGCCGCAATGCGCTGAAGATGTGGACCGGCTGGCCCACCCTGCCGATGGTGTTCGTGCGCCGCCAGCTGGTGGGCGGCGCTGACGATCTGCAGCGCCTGATCGCCAGCAGCGAGCTGAAGCGGCTGCTCGCCTGAGCATGCAGCCGCCAGTGCGTTGGCTGGGCGCGCTGGCGCTGGTGGTCGGCAGCGCAGCGGCTGCGGCGGCAGCCACCAACCCGGCCACCACTGCCTGCTGGCTGAAGGGCTGGTCGCAGGCGGCGCGCTGCGGCGTGCTGCAGCGCCCGCTGGACCCGGCCCGGCCGCAGGGTGTGCAGATCGACCTGCACTACGCGGTGATCCCGGCGCTGGCCCGCAACAAGGCGCCCGACGCGGTGTTCTTCTTCGCCGGCGGGCCGGGGCAGAGCGCGGTCGCGCTGGCCGGCCCGCTGGCGGCAGCCCACCGCCGGCTGCAGCAGCGGCGCGATCTCGTCTTCGTCGACCAGCGTGGCACCGGCCGCAGCGCGCCGCTGGCCTGCCCCGACGACGACGAGCGTGCGGTGCTGCAGCCCCTGGCGGCGCGCGCCGACGAGGCCCGGCGCCTGCAGCAGCTGCGCGCCTGCCGCCAGGCCCTGCAGGCGTTGCCGCATGGCGATCTGCGCTTCTACACCACCGAGATCGCGGTGGCCGATGTGGACGCCGTGCGGCAGGCGCTGGGCATCGCCCGCATCAATGCCATCGGCGCGTCGTACGGCAGCCGCGCGGTGCTGAGCTACCAGCGGCAGTTTCCGCAGGCGCTGCGGCGGGCGGTGCTCGACGGCGTGGCGCCGGCCGACATGCGCCTGCCCGAGGCCGGTGGCGCCGACAACCAGGCCGCCTGGGACAGCTTGCTGCAGGCCTGTGCTGCCGATGCCGCCTGCACCCGCGCCCACCCCGACCTGCCGCGTCGCCTGCCCGCATTGCTGGCCGCACTGCCGCAGCCGGTGCAGCTGCCGCACCCGGTGACTGGCCGGCTGGAGACGCTGACGTTGACGCGCGACGCGCTGCTGGCCATGGTGCGCGCGCCGCTGTACAGCCCGGCGCTGGCCGCTGCCCTGCCCGCCGCGCTGGACGCCGCCGCCGCCGGCCGCTGGGCGCCGCTGGCGGCGCTGGGCCAGTCGCTGGGCGGACTGGGTCGCGGCTTCGCCACCGGCCAGCATTTCTCGGTGGTGTGCAGCGAAGACCTGGGCGCGGGCGCGCCGCCGCCCCCGCCCCCGCCTCCGCCTCCGCCCCTGCCGTCCTCGGCTGCCGCGCCCGCCCTGCCGGCGTCGGCGGTGTTCGCAGGCGGCGGCAGCGCGCTGTACCAGGCCGCCTGCGACGGCTGGCCGCGAGGCGCCGTGAGCCCGGCCTTCTACACCCTGCCGCGGGCGGTGGCGCCGACCTGGCTGCTGTCGGGCGCCCTGGACCCGGTGACGCCGCCGCGGCACGGCCAGCGGGTGGCGCAGGCGCTGGGGCCGCTGGCGCGGCATGTGGTGGTGCCGAACACCGGCCACGGCACGCTGGCGCTGCCCTGCCTGCGCGACGCGGTGGCGCGCTTCATCAGCACCGACGACGATGCCGCCGCGCTGGCCACGCCGGCCGATTGCGCCGCCGGCCTGCCGCGGCCGCCGGCCTTCGTGCCGCCCGGGGGCGCGCCATGATCAGCGTGCAGGCGCTGGCCAAGCAGTTCGTGCAGGGGCGCGGGCGGCAGCGCCGGGTGGTGGCTGCCGTGCAGGAGGTCAGCTTCGACGCGGCCGACGGCTGCATCACCGGCCTGCTGGGCCCCAACGGCGCGGGCAAGACCACCACGCTGCGCATGATTGCCGGCCTGGTGCGGCCGGATGCGGGGCAGATCACCGTGGCCGGCATCGACGTGGCGCGCCAGCCGCAGGCGGTGCAGGCGCGCCTGGGCGTGCTGTCGGACGCCCGCGGCCTGTACCCGCGGCTGACGGCGCGCGAGAACATCACCTACTACGGCCGCCTGCATGGCCTGTCGCCGGCGCGGGCCGACGCGCGCGCCACGCTGCTGGCCGGCATGCTGGACATGGCCGCGCTGATGGACCGCCGCACCGAGGGCTTCAGCCAGGGCGAGCGCATGAAGACCGCGCTGGCCCGTGCGCTGGTGCACGACCCGTCGCACATCATCCTGGACGAGCCCACCAACGGCCTGGACGTGCTGGCCACGCGCAGCCTGCGCGACGCGCTGCGCCGGCTGCGCGACGAGGGCGGCAAGTGCATCGTCTTCTCCAGCCACATCATGCAGGAGGTGGAGCGGCTGTGCGACCAGGTGGTGGTGGTGGCCGGCGGCCGCAGCGTGGCCGAGGGCACGGTGCCGGAGCTGCTGGCGCGCACCGGGCAGCAGGATTTCGAGGCCTGCTTCGTGCAGCTGGCGTTCGGTGGCACGACCGCCGGGGGAACAGCCGCGCCGGCCGCCGCAGCGGGGCCGGCCGCATGATGCGCGGCGCCTGGCAGGTCTTCACCAAGGAGCTGCTCGACGCGCTGCGCGACCGCCGCACCCTGGCCATGGTGCTGCTGTCGGCGGTGGCGCTGGGGCCGCTGCTGCTGGTGGCCCTGTCGCTGCTGGTGGCCGAGTTCGAGGCCCGTGCGGAGGCGCGTGACCTCTACGCCGTGGGGCTGGATGCCGCGCCCACGCTGCGCAACTTCATCGAGCGCCAGGCCTGGACGGTGCACACCGCGCCCCCCGACCATGCCGATGCGCTGGTCAAGCGCCGCTTCGAGCATCCGGTGCTGGTGGTGCCGCCGGGCTTCGAGGCCGATTTGGCCGCCGGCATCGCGCCCGCGTTGTTGCTGGTCTCGTCCAGCGCCAACCAGCGCGCCGAGGGCAGCGCCGGCAGCGTGTCGGCACTGCTGCAGGCCTTCAGCCAGGAGCAGGCCAGCCTGCGCCTGGTGCTGCGCGGCGTGCCGCCGGCGGCGTTGCAGGCGGTGGTGGTGCAGCGGCGTGACCTGGCCGACCCGCGCGCGCGCGCCGCGCAGTTCACCAAGCTGCTGCCCTTCTTCGTGCTGATGGCGGTGCTCTACGGCGCGCTGCATGCGGCGCTCGACACCACCGCCGGCGAGCGCGAGCGCGGCTCACTGGAGCCGCTGCTGATGACGCCGCTGCCGCGCAGCGCCCTGGTGCTGGGCAAGTGGGGCGCGGTGGCGGTGATGGGCATGGGCGTGGCGGTGCTGGCCTGCTTCGGCTTCCTGCCCGGGCAATGGCTGCTGCGCAGCGAGGTGCTGTCGGCGATGTTCCAGTTCGGCTGGCGCGAGGCGGTGCTGTTCCTGGCGCTGCTGCTGCCGGTGGCGGCCTTGCTGGCGGCGCTGCTGATGGCCGTGGCCATCCGCAGCCGCAGCTTCAAGGAGGCGCAGGCCAGCAGCACGGTGGTGGTGCTGGCGGTCTCTCTGATGCCGATGGTGACGGCCCTGCAGACCGGCGGCGAGCAGCCCTGGCAGCTGTGGGTGCCGGCGCTGGCGCAGGTGACGCTGATGCAGCGGGTGCTGGAAGGCGAAGCGCTCGGCGCCATCGACCTGCTGCTGCCGTTGGTGGTGGCAGCGCTGGGCACGGCGCTGTGCCTGGCGTCGGTGGTCCGCCAACTGCGGATGGCGGCCTGGAAGTGAGGGTTGGCGGCTCTCAGGCCGCCAGGGCAAGGTGCTGGCCGGCACCGCACAGCGCCTGCGCCACCGCCTGCTGCCAGGGCAGGCCGTGCACGATGGCGTTGATGTGGCGTGCCGACGCGTAGGCGCTGAGCACCACGCCTTCCTCGCCCACCAGGCGCAGGTTGGTCACCACCGCCATCGGGTCGGCCATGGCCACCACGCCGCAGTGCAGTTGCACCCAGTCCCAGGCCACGCCGACATCGCCTTCGTCGCCATGCCAGGCCCAGATCGTCTGGCCCAGCTTGCGGCAAGGCCCGTCAGCGTGGCTGGTGACCTGGGTGCCCAGGTGCTGCAAGCGCAGCGGGACGGGCCGACCAACCTGCCACAATAAAGGCGGCCAGGCGTGCAAGGTCCAGGGCGGGCAGTGCGAAGACGTGGAGTTCATGGGGTCGCCGTCGGTGAGTTTGAGTTGTCCAACAGTTTTCGGCAAAAGCCAGCAAATGAAAACATGTCAACCTTTGCAGGGCCTGCCCATGGCTGCTGGCCGGCGCTGACCCTGCGGAATGCTGCCGGTCGGCTACACAGCGGTTCTCGGTGCCGGCAGTCGCGACGACTTCCTGCGGGAGGTGGTGCGTTTTTCCCAAGGCCTGGGGTTCAACACCGTGTCGGCGATGGCGGTGATGGACATGGCGGCGGGGCGGTCGGAGTTCGTCTCGATCGACAACGCGCCAGACGGTTACGCAGCGGCCATGCACGACGCGCCCAGCATGCGCCTCGACCCGGTGATGCAGCATTGTCGCCGCCACACGGTGCCGATCATCTGGAACCAGCGCACCTACACCGAGCTGGGGCTGGGCGGGCTGTGGGAAGAGCAGGCCGGTTTCGGCTACCACACCGGCATCGCGATGGCGCTGCATCTGCCCGAGGGTCGGCACTTTGCGTTCGGCGTGGAGCGGGACCAGCCATTGCCGTCGGATGCTGGCGAGCTGCAGCGGCTGGTGGCCGACGTGCAGTTGTTTGCGGTGCATGCGCAGGACGCGGCGATGCGGCTGCTGTGGCCGGTGGCGCCGGACATGGACCGACCCACGCTGACCCCGCGTGAGCTGGAAGCACTGCGCTGGACCATGGAAGGCAAGACCGCCTGGGAGGTGGGCGCGATCCTGGGCATCAGCGAGCGCACCGCAGTGCTGCATGTCAACAATGCCACGCACAAGCTGGGCTGCACCAGCAAGCACCAGGCGGTGCTGCGGGCCTTGCGCTTGGGGCTGCTGACCTGAGAGCGCGCCCAGACCTGCCGCTTCGCGTCAGGCCCCCCGAGGGGGGATGAGGAAATTCGGGAGCGGCCCGGCGTTTCCTCATGAGCGCCCGCCCCGCCAGGGGCCCCTGCAACCCAGGGCGTGCGTCTCTACAGAACTGTGGATGACAAGGTGTTTTCAGGCGTGGTTTCGGGCCCTGTAAGAGTTGACAGTGGCGGCCCGACTGCTGGTTTGGTTGAATTCACCTCAAGCGCTGCAACAGGCGCCCTACCCACCAACCGCCAGGAGTGACCCCATGACCACCGCCGCCCGCCAAGCCGACACCACCACCCAACTGCCCCGCGCCGGTTGGTGACCACCGGGCGCCTGAGGGGGTGCCTGCAGAGCCGTGCACAGCACGGCGCCCGAGAAACGGCTTGGTCAGTACCGGGCCGTTGTCGTTTCCGCCACCGGGCTTCTGCGGCCCCCGGCCCCCGGCCATCAGCTCTTCAATTGAACAGTCTGACCAGATAGGTTTCAACAAACCCGGTCGGTGCCGGCGAACCAGGCGAACCAGGCGGGCCGAGCGGCAGGTGTGGTCGCCGACTCCAGCCGCGCCAGCCAGTGCACCGCGTGGCGGCGGCTGTCGCCGCACATGTCGGCCGACGGCTGCAGTGAGCCACACACCGCCGGCCGCTCCGGTCTTCCGAACAGGCGGCAGCGCCCGGCAGTGTCGAGCTGCACACAGGCGACACCGGCGGCTTTGCCGCCCGGCATGCCGGGGATCGGCGAGCTGATCGACGGCGCCGTGCAACAGGCCGCGCAAGCCGGGCGGCAGCGGGTGGCGGTGGGCGGTGTCATCGGTGTGGGGCGGGCTGCCGCTCATCCGGGTCCAAGGCCTTCACGACAGCACGCGCGCACGGGGCCGCCGGGTTTTTACAATGCAGCCCTGCCCACCGCTCGCGGCACGCCCTGCCCGGGGCCTGCTGACCCCACACCGTGCTGCACCCTCACACATTCGATGTCATCGTCGTCGGCGGCGGCCATGCCGGCACCGAGGCTGCGCTGGCCGCCGCCCGCATGGGTTGCCGCACGTTGCTGCTCACCCACAACATCGAGACGCTGGGGCAGATGAGCTGCAACCCCAGCATCGGCGGCATCGGCAAGGGCCACCTGGTCAAGGAGGTCGACGCCTTGGGCGGCGCGATGGCGGGCGCCACCGACGAGGCCGGCATCCAGTTCCGCATCCTCAACGGCAGCAAGGGGCCGGCGGTGCGGGCCACCCGCGCGCAGGCCGACCGCATCCTCTACAAGGCGGCCATCCGCCACCGGCTGGAGAACCAGCCGAACCTGTGGCTGTTCCAGCAGGCGGTGGACGATCTGACGGTCGAATCCGACGGCCAGGGCGAGCGCGTGACCGGCGCGGTGACGCAGGCCGGCATCCGCTTTCGCAGCAAGACCGTGGTGCTGACGGCCGGCACGTTTCTCGACGGCCGCATCCACATCGGTCTG
>JBBRVT010000156.1:0-9470 GCA_038246615.1 Burkholderiales bacterium | reverse complement strand
GCTGGCCAGCGGTGACATCGCTGCCAGCACCGCGCCACCCTTGCCCAGACCCTTCAGCAGAACCCGGCGGCGGGCCAGCGCCGCGTCCACGGCGGACGTGCTCGGCAGAGGTGCCGGCCCACCGTCGGAAGCAGAGGAGGATGGTGTGTTGTCAGTGGGCATGGTCTGTTGGACTGCGGTTGCTGCGCCAGGGTGGCGCAGTCGGTTGAAACACATGAAGCAAGGCGCGGGCCGTCGGGTGATGCGCTGAAAATTGTCCGCAACATCAACGGCTTGCGGATGACAACGGATTTCGGCCGGCCAGGCTGACAACGAAACGTCAAGTTTGCCGACAGCGCATTTTCCGCCATCCGAGCGCCTTTGCCGATGGCCACGCACCCCTCGAATCGGGGCCCGCCCCCTGTTTGCGAGGCCGCATTGCAGCAGTCGCGTGGCATTCGGCACGGCGCAGCCTGCTTGTGCAGGCAAGACCTACACTCGTTTTCGTCGAAATTCACCGAAGCCCCGCATTGAAAAACGCTGCTCTGCGACCGTCCCTTGCCATGTGGGCAGCCGTGTGCTGCCTGCTGCTGCACACCCCAGACAGCATTGCCCAAGCTGCCAGCGCCCAGCCCGCCGCGGCGGTGGCCGGCATGGTCAAGCGGGCGACCGGCGCGGTGCGGCTCGAGCGCGACAACACCGGTCTGGCCGTCGCGCCGGGCCTTTCAGTGCTGGTGGGCGACACCGTCCGCACCGGCAGCGATGGCGCGGTGGGCATCACGCTGGCCGATGACACCTTGTTGGCCATCGGCCCCGACAGCGAGCTCGTGCTGAGCGAGTTCGCCTTCAACAGCACCACCCAGGACGGCAACATGCTGGCATCGCTGTGGCGCGGCACGCTCAGCGTGGTGACCGGGCTGATCGGCCGCAAGGCCCCGGAAAACGTCCGGGTGCAGACCCGCACCGTGGTGCTGGGCGTGCGCGGCACTGAATTCATCGTCGACGCCAAGGGGGTGCAGAAGTGACCGCCAGCGCCTGGCAAATCCTGGCACGCGCTGGCGCTGGCGCCGCACTGGTGGGGCTTTCAGCCTGCACCACACCGGCTGGCGACAAGGTGATCCTGCTGCCCCAGGCCGATGGCAGCGCCAGCGCGGTGGAGGTGCGCGCCGGCAGCCAGGCCCTGCGCCTGGACAAGCCCTACGCCACCGCCGAATTGCGCGGCGGCGTGCTGGCGTCGGGCAGCACCGATGCGGACGCGGTGCGCAGCGCTTACGGCGGCCTGCTGGCGCAACAGCCGGCCCGCCCGCGCCGCTTCACCGTGCAGTTCGAGCCCAATGGCAACCGCCTGGCCACCGGCGCCGATGCGGTGCTGGCCGAGATGCGCAGTGCGCTGGCCGCACTGCCGGCGGCCGAGGTGGTGATCACCGGCCACACCGACAGCGTGGGCTCGGCCGAGGCCAATGACCGGCTGTCGCTGGCGCGCGCCGAAGCCGTGCGCGAGCTGCTGGTGGCCGCCGGGCTGCCGCGCGCGGCCATCACGGTGGCGGGGCGTGGTGAACGCGAGCCCGCCGTGCCCACCGCCGACGAGGTGGGCGAGGCACGCAACCGCCGTGTCGAGATCAAGATCCGCTGAGAGCGGTGAACGCACGCACGCCAGCGGCTGGCCGCAGCCCCGGCAGCAACCAGCACGGCGTGCCCCGCTGGGGCCTGTGGCTGACGCTGCTGGTGGCCTGCCTGGCCCTGTGGCCCGGGCCCGGCGCACCGCTGCAGGGCCTGGACGACAGCCTGTACGACCTGCGCCTGCGGTTGCTGGCGCCACGCTCGGCCGACCCGCAGATCGTGGTGGTCGACATCGACGAAACCGCACTGGCCGCGCACGGCCGCTGGCCCTGGCCGCGGCGCCGCCTGGCCCAGTTGCTGGATGCGGCGGTGGTGCAAGGCGGCGCGCGCCTGGTGGGCCTGGACCTGGTGCTGGCCCAGCCCGACCAGAGCTCCGGCCTGGCCGCCATCGACCAGCTGGCGCAGGGCCCGCTGCGCGGTGACGCCGGCTTCCAGGCGGCCTGGCAGGCCTTGCGGCCGCAGCTGGACGACGACGGCCAGCTGGCCGCCGTGCTGCAGCGGCACCCGGTGGTGCTCGGCTTTCATCTGTCGAACGAGGCCGGCGCCGCCCAGGTGGGCGCGTTGCCGCCGCCGCTGCTGCCGGTGGATCTGCTCGGCGTACCGGGCCAGGCCCTGCTGCGCTGGGTGGGCCATGGTGGCAACCTGGCCCAGCTGCAGCAGGCCGCCACGCTGGGCGGCGGGCACCTCAATGCGGTGCTCGATGCCGATGGCACGGTGCGGCGCCTGCCGCTGCTGGTGCAGCACCAGCAAGGTGTGCAGCCCACGCTGTCGCTGGCGATGGCACGGGTGCTGCTGGGCGGCCCGGGCGCGCCGGCCTCGCTGTCCTTCGAGCCGGCCGACGGCCCGCTGCGGGCGCTGCACCTGCGCAGCGCCGGTGGCCAGCTGCGGGTGCCGGTCGATGCCCAGGCGCAGGCCCTGGTGCCGTTTGCGATTGCAGCCGCCGCACCGCTGCGGCTGTCGGCGGCCGACCTGCTGGCCGGCCGGCTGCCGCCGGATGCGCTGCGCGGCAAGGTGGTGCTGGTGGGCGTCAGCGCGCCAGGCCTGATCGACCAGCACCGCACGCCGGTCGATGACGCCATGCTGGGCACGCTGGTGCATGCCGAACTGCTGTCGGGCATGCTGCAACAGCGGGTGGTCGCCGCGCCGGAGTTCGCACCGGCGCTGCAGCTGGCCGGGCTGGCGGCGGTGGCCGGCCTGCTGGGCTGGGCCTTGCCGCGGCTGGCGCTGTGGCGCGGGCTGCTGCTGACAGGCGGGGTGGTGGCGGCAGTGCTGGGGCTGAACCTGCTGGCCTGGTGGCGGCTGGGCTGGGTGCTGCCGCTGGCCAGCGGCCTGCTGCTGCCACCGCTGCTGCTGGCGTTGCACACCGCGCTGGCCTACCGGCGCGCCACCGGGGCACGCCGGCAGCTGGCCCAGCTGTTCGGCCAGTACGTGCCGCCCGAACTGGTCGATGAGATGAGCCGGGCGCCCGAGCGCTACACCATGGGCAGCCGCAGCGCCGAGCTGACGGTGCTGTTCGCCGACGTCTCGGGCTTCTCGGCGGTGGCGCAGCGCATGCCGCCGGCCGCGCTGGGCGCGATGATGAACCTGCTGTTCTCGCACCTGACCGACGTGGTGCGTGCGCACCGCGGCACGCTCGACAAGTACATCGGTGATTCGGTGATGGCCTTCTGGGGCGCACCGCTGGACGACCCCGACCATGCCCGCCATGCGGTGGACGCCGCCCAGGCCATGCTGGCGCGGCTGCCGCAGATCCATGCCGAACTGGCCGCGCAGGGCTGGCCGGCGCTGCAGCTGAACATCGGCATCAACACCGGCAGCATGGTGGTGGGTGACATGGGTTCACGCCACCGCCGCGCCTACACGGTGATGGGCGATGCGGTCAACATGGCGGCGCGGCTGCAGGCCTTCTGCAGCCGCTACGGCCTGGGCCTGGTGCTGGGTGACGCCACCCACAACGCCCTGCGCGACCGGCCCTGCCTGCCCCTGGGCCCGCTGGCGCTGCGCGGGCTGGACGCCGGCCAGCCCGCCTGGCAACCGCTGGCCGGCCTGGACGCTGCGGCGGCCGAGCCCGTGATCGACGCCTGGAAGGCCCTGCGCAGGCTGGTGCGGGCCGGCCGCCCGGCCGAGGCACTGGCGCAGATCGATGCGCTGGCACATGCCCATCCGCCGCTGGCGCCGGTGTGCCGCTGGCAACGCCTGCTGCTGCAGGACGATCTGCACACCGGCGCGGCCCGGCAGGTCTGACCAGCCCGGCAGGTCTGACGGCGGCGGGCTGCGCACCCACTGCCTCGCAGAGCTCGGCCGCTTCGCCAGGCACAAACCCGCCTCAGGCGGGTTTGAGTCCGGGCTGTGCTGCGCACCCACGGCCTCGCAGAGCTCGGCCGCTTCGCCAGGCACAAACCCGCCTCAGGCGGGTTTGAGTCCGGGCTCAGCCCCTTGGGTGGTGGGCTGCGTGCAGGGCGCGCAGCCGTTCACGCGCCACATGGGTGTAGATGGTGGTGGTGGCAATGTCGGCATGGCCCAGCAGCAATTGCACCGCGCGCAGGTCGGCGCCGTGGTTCAGCAGGTGGGTGGCAAAGGCATGGCGCAGCGTGTGCGGTGACAGCGGCGCAGTGATGCCGGCCACCGCCGCATGGCGCTTGACCAGGGCCCAGAACATCTGCCGCGTCATCGCCGCACCGCGGGCGGTGACGAACAGCGCGTCGCTCTGCTGGCCGGCCAGGATGGCGTGGCGGGCCTCGGCCAGGTAGCGGGTGATCCAGTCCTGCGCCTCGGCGCCGAAGGGCACCAGCCGCTCCTTGCTGCCCTTGCCCACCACCCGCAGCACGCCGGCGCGCAGGTCGACCCGCACGCTGGCGATGCCCACCAGTTCGCTCACCCGCAGGCCGCTGGCATACAGCAGCTCGAGCATCGCGCGGTCGCGCAGGCCCAGCGACGTGGCCACCTCGGGCGCGGCCAGCAGCGCCTCCACCTGCGCCTCGCTCAGCACCTGGGGCACCCGCATCGGCTGGCGGGCATGGCCCAGGCGCAACGTGGCGTCTTCGCTGACCAGGCGCTCGCGCAGCGCCCAGCGGAAGAAGCGCTTGAACACCGTCAGCCGGCGGTTGGCGGTGGTGGCCCGGCTGCCGGCATGGCGGTGGGCGATGTAGCCGAGCAGGTCGCTCTCGCTGCTGCTGGCGATGGCCCGGCCGCTGTGGTCGGCCAGCCAGTGGGCATACAGGGTCAGGTCGCGCCGGTAAGCGTCCAGCGTCAGCCGCGCCAGGCCGTCCTCGATCCACAGCGCGTCGATGAAGCGCTTCAGCAGCGCCCGGCTGGCCGCTGGCAGCGGCACCGGGCCGGGCTCGTCAAGCGGCATGGCGCATGGCGCTCATTCGAGCGTCAGCTTCTGCGCTGCGACCACCTTCTTGTAGACATCGAACTCGGCGGCGATCTGCGCCGCGAACTCGGCCGGCGTGTTGGCCACCACCAGCGAGCCGGTGCCCTCGATACGGGCGCGCACCTCGGGCAGGTCGGTGGTCTTCTTCACCGCTGCATGCACCTTGTCGACCACCTCCTTGGGCAGGCCCTTGGGCCCGTAGATGCCGTAGAAGGCCATGCGGTTCACCGGCTCCAGCCCCACTTCCTTGAAGGTGGGCACGTTGGGCAGCTGGGTCAGGCGCTGCGGCGCCGCCACCACGATGGCGATCAAGCGGCCGTCCTTGATGAACGGCAGCGCCGACGGCATGTTGTCGAAGATGATCGGCACCTGGCCGGCCACGGTGTCGTTCAGCGCCGGGCCGGCGCCGCGGTAGGGGATGTGGATGATGAAGGTGCCCGACAGGCTCTTGAACAGCTCCATCTGCAGGTGGCCGATGCCGCCGGTGCCCGAGCTGGCAAAGCTGTACTTGCCGGGGTGCTTCTTCAGCTCGGCCAGGAAGCCCTTGTAGTCGCGCGCCGGGAACGACGGGTGCACCGCGATCACGTTGGGCGTGGCCGCCACGTTGGTGATGGGCGTGAAGTCGGTCAGCGGGTTGTAGGCGATCTTCGGGTTGATGGCCGGGTTGGCGGCAGTGGTGCTGACCGTCGCCATGCCCAGCGCATAGCCGTCGGGCGTGGCACGCGCGGTCTCGGTGGCGCCCACCGAGCCGCCGCCGCCGGACTTGTTCTCCACCACCATGGTCTGGCCCAGCGCCGGGCCGATCTTCTCGGCCAGCACGCGGGCGATGATGTCGGTGGTGCCGCCGGGCGCGAACGGCACCACCAGCCGCACCGGCTTGACCGGATAGGCCTGGGCCAGTGCAGCCAGCGGTGCCGCAGCCAGCGCCAGCAGCAGGGTGGAACGCTTCAACGCGGTGGTCAGGCGGATCATGCGGGTTGTCTCCTGTGGGTCGGTGATGTTGCGCGGCCATTGTGCCCGCCACCACCCTGGCCGTGCACCGCCCGCGCATCGCCCCCGCACCGCCCGCGCCATGGCGGCTGGCACACTGCCGCATGCCTGATCTGCTGTTGCTGGTGCCCGACTTCGCGCTGATCGCGCTGGGCTATCTGGTCTGCCGCTACACCGCGCTCGACCGCCCGGTGTGGGACGGCGCCGAGCGGCTGGTGTACTACCTGCTGTTTCCCTGCCTGCTGTTCTACGCCATCGTGCGCAACCCGATCCGGCTGGACGACATCGTCTCGCTGGGCGGCGTGGGCCTGGCGGTGGTGGGCACAGGCATCGTGCTGGCCTTTGCGCTGGGTCGCTTGCCGGGGGTCGATCCGATGTTGCATGCCAGCGGCGCACAGACCGCCTTCCGCTTCAACAGCTACGTGGCGCTGGCGCTGGCAGAGCGCCTGGCCGGTGCCCCGGGCGTGGCCTGGCAGGCGCTGCTGATGTCGGTGTGCGTGCCGGTATGCAACGTGGCGGCGGTGTGGCCGCTGGCCCGCCAAGGTGGCCACGGCTACCTGAAGGAGCTGGCGCGCAATCCGCTGATCCTGGCCACCCTGTCGGGCCTGGCCTGCAACCTGGCCGGCCTGCACCTGCCCGATCTGGTGGCGACCACGCTGTCGCGCATCGGCGCTGCGGCGCTGCCGCTGGGCCTGATGGCGGTGGGCGCCGGCCTTCGCTTCGGCGCGCTGCGCCAGGCGCCCTGGCTGGCCAGCGGCTTGATGGCCATCCGCCATGCGGTGTTGCCGGCGGTGGGCATCGCCCTGGTGCTGTGGCTGCGGCTGCCGCCGGCACAGCAGGCGGTGATCGTGGCCTTTGCGGCCATGCCCACCGCCAGCAGCGCCTATGTGCTGGCCACCCGCATGGGCGGCAATGGCGCCTACGTGGCCGGGTTGGTCACCGTGTCGACGCTGCTGGCCATGGTGGGCCTGCCGACGGCCCTGCTGGCGTTGGCGTGGCTGCGCTGAAGCGCCGGCCCAGCCACACGGTGGCGACCACCGCCAGGCCGACGCCCAGGCTGGACAGTGCCACCGGCTGGCCATGGATCGGCCAGGCGAACAGCATCGCGAAGAACGGTTGCAGCAGTTGCACCTGGCTGGTACGCACCGCGTCGCCCCGGGCCAGCGCGCGAAACCAGGCGAACAAGGCCAGCCACATCGAGAACAGGCTGACATAGGCCAGGCCCAGCCAGGCACTGACGGGCACCCTGGATGGGCACGCTGGACGGGCACGCTGCCCAGTGGCGGCTGCGCCGCCCAGTCGAGCAGCGCGCCCGGCAAGGTGACTTGCAGGGCGGCCAGCGTCACCCAGCAGATCACCTGCTCGGCACCCAGTGCCGGTGTGATGCGCGCACCGGCCACGTAGCCGATGGACGCCGCCAGCACGCCGAGCGCCAGCCAGGTATCGGCCGGGGATGGCTGCCAGCCCTGCCCGGCCTGCTGCGCCCGCCACAGGCTGAAGCCCACCACCAGACCGCCGCATGCTGGCTGGTCTCGGTGCGCAGGGCTCAGAGCCTGAGAGTTTTTCGGGCGTGCCCGAACAGCGCGTCAAAGGGCGCCCGATCTAGGCGCAAAGCGCAGCCATAGTCCGGGCTGTGGCGAGCATTTGCAACGACGAGCCGGGGCACTTTGGCGTGATGAGCGGGCATGAACGAAAGACTCTCAGGCTCTCAGGCCAGCGCCAGTGGGTCGGCCAGCGCGTTGCCGGCGGCGGCCACCAGCAGCAGGCGCCACTGCACCGGCCCGGGCCACGGGGCTTGCACCCGCCACAGCCACAGCAGCGACAGGCCAGCGGCCACCACCGCCCGGGCGCAGGTGACGAACGGCGGGGTGAACTGCGGCGCTGCGGCGGTGCCGGTGGCCTGCTGCGTCATCGGCAAGGTCATGCCGAACATCGCCATCGCGGCCACGCCCAGCCACAGGCTGCGGCCGGGCCGGGTCATCGCGGTGCGTGGTCCACCGCCGCCCTGACCCGCGCCACCGCTGCCGGCAGGTCGGCCCAGGGCGGCTGCTGCGGGGCGAAGCGCTGGCGCATCCAGCCGGCCAGCTCCACCAGCTGGCGGTCGTCCAGCGCATGGCCGAAGGCCGGCATGTGGCCGATCTGCGGGAAGGCCGGACGCTGCAGGCCTTCGACGATGCTGCGCAGCAGGTTGTCGGGCCGGCTGCTGTGCAGGTTGGGGTTCAGCGCCAGCGGCTGGTTCAGGCCCAGCACCGGCGCACCGTCGCCGTCATGGTGGCAGGCGCCGCAGGCGGTGTCGAACAGGCGCTGCGCCGGGCCGGGCAGCAGGGCCGGCTGCTGCCCGGCCAGCGCCACCAGGGCCTGCGGGTCGACCGCCGGCCGCAGCGGCTGCAGCGCCACCAGGTAGTGGGCCATGGCGCGCACATCGGCCTCGTCGGCCTGGGCCAGGGCCTGCACCACCTTGGCCATGCTGCCGCCGGCAATGCCGTGGTTGGCATGGTGGCCCTGGCGCAGGTACTGCACCATCGCTGTCTCGGTCCAGGGCACCAGGCTGCGGCCCAGCGCGCCCAGCGGCGGCGCCTCCCAGCCGTCGACCAGCGCGCCGCCCAGGTACGCGCTGCGCGCCAGTTCGCCGCCAAGGGCGTCGCGCGGGGTGTGGCAGGCGGTGCAGTGGCCCAGGCCGTTGACCAGGTAGGCGCCGCGGTTCCACAGCGCGGTCTCGCCAGCCACCGGCGCCACCGGGCCGGCCTGGTGGTATAGCGCGTTCCACAGGCCCATCAGCGGGCGGATGTTGTAGGGGAAGGACAGCCGCGTCTCGGGCGCCTGGCTGGCCACCGCTGGCTGGGCCATCAGGTGGGCGTAGAGCGCCTGCAGGTCGTCGTCGGTGGTCTGGCTGTAGGCCGTGTAGGGGAAGGCGGGGTAGAGCCGGTGGCCGTCTCGCGAGATGCCTTCGCGCATCGCCCGCTGGAAGGCGCTGAAGCTCCATCGGCCGATGCCGGTGGCCGCGTCGGGGGTCAGGTTGGTGCTATAGACGGTGCCGAAGGGCGTGGCCATCGGCCGACCGCCTGCATTGGGCAGCCCACCTTCTGCCGTGTGGCAGGCCACGCAGTTGCCGATGGCGGCGAGCTGCCGGCCACGCTCCAGCACCTGCGGGCTGTAGAGCCCGGCGCTGCTGGCCTGCACCGGGGCAATGGCGCCCGGGCGCAGGCCGACTGCGGCCAGGCCCAGACCCAGTACGCCGGCGAACAGCCCGCCGGCCACCGCCCACAGCGGCTTGCGGCGGCGCTGCGGGTCGGCCACTGCGGGCGCGGGCGGTGTCTGCGAAGGCATCTGCGGCGGCATCTGCGGCGGCGCCGGCATTGGGTGCAGCGCCGCGCGCACCACCTCGGGCGTGAACGGCGGCTGGCGGAAGCGCACGCCGGTGGCGTCGAAGATGGCATTGGCGATCGCCGCCGTGCCGGGCACCGACGCCGATTCACCCACGCCCAGCGGCGGCTCGCCGGGGCGC
>JBBRVT010000155.1:0-9515 GCA_038246615.1 Burkholderiales bacterium | reverse complement strand
GATTACAAGGTGGTGCACCACCTGGCGCCGCCCATCCTGGGCAAGGTGGATGCGCAAGGCCAGCCGGTCAAGCAGGCCTTCGGCCCCTGGATGCGCTCGGCCTTCGGCCTGCTGGCCAGGCTCAAGGGCCTGCGCGGCGGTCCGCTGGACATCTTCGGCCGCACCGAGGAGCGCCGCACCGAGCGTGCGCTGATCACCGAGTACCGCAGCAGCATCGACGAACTGCTGCGCGGGCTGAATGCCGCCAACCTGGCGGCGGCGGTCGAGATCGCCAGCCTGCCAGAGGACATCCGCGGCTACGGCCACGTGAAGGCCAGGCACCTGGCGGCGGTGAAGCCGAAATGGGATCGGCTGATGGCGCAATGGCGCACCGGCGGGCAACGCCAGGCTGCCTGATTTAATTATTCATCTGCTATTCATCCATCGTCGCTCCAGTTGCCATCCAGGCGCGGTGCTCCAGGTGAGCCGCTGGCAGGATTCGGGGGTTTGGGCACTCGGTTTTTCTATTCACCGTGGCAGCGCCGGAAGACTCCCACCACGGCGCCCTGCTGGCCGAGCTGGCGCACTGCGGCATGGCCAGTTCGGCACAGCTGCAGGGGCTGCTGGGCAAGAGCCAGCCCACGCTGTCGCTGCTGTTGCGCGCGACGCGCTGGCCCAGCCCATCCTGGGCCTGCCGGGGCAGCAGCCGCTGCAATGGGTCGACGCTCTCGGCAACGCCCTGCCCTGGGGCATGCTCACCCATCTGGGACCAGACCGCTGGCACCTGCAGGCCGATGGCATCGACCAGCTGAGCACTGGCCGGCTGCCCTGGGAGCTGGCGCCGCTGCGGCTGCAGGGCTTTCTGGGCCACCAATGGGCGCGCAGCCCCGCAGCCGCCGGCTTCGAGCCCAACCCCGAGCGCTGGCGGGTGGAGCGGTTGCTGGCCCTGTTGCTGCGCGAACGGCCTGATCTGCCTGGCGTGGTGCGCCCGGGCGTCACCCCACCGGCGCCGCCGCCGGGTCTGCCAGCCGAACGCGCTGCGCGCCTGGCCCTGGTCGACACGCTGGCAGACCAGGCCGCCAACGCGCTGCCCGCCGGCTCATCGGCCGGCGGTGAGCAGGCCAAGGTCCTGGCCGGCGATGACCAGGGTGACCACTGGCTGGTGAAGTTCAGCCCGCCGTGCGAAACGCCCTTCGGCGAGCGCTGGCACGATCTGCTGCTGGCGGACGGCCTGGCGCTGGCGGTGCTGGCCGCGCATGGTGTGCCCGTGGCTGCAGCAGAACTGCAGCAGAGCGCGCGCCGCAGCTTGCTGGCCAGCGGGCGGGGTCGGCCTTGGGGCCGCGCTTTTTGCGGCGCGAGTGCGGCCAGATCGGCAGCCCCGCGCTGGCGTCGCCAGGTGCTCAACGATGATGAGTACACGCCCTCGCGGCGCATCAGCGCGCCGACCTCGCCAGGCTTGGTGCACAGGTCGGCGGCCTGCAGAATGCGGCGCTTGTCGGCGTTGGTGAACGTGCGGCGCCGAGCGCGCGGCACCACCCGGGAGTCGCTGCCGGGGGCAACGGCGACGGCGCCGATCCGGGCGCATCTTCAGTCGCACTGCGGGCTCCTTGCGATGCACCGGATCGGAAGAAACCTTCACTTCGTGCATCGGGATCTTGGGTTGTTGGCTGTTCGACATACCTGCCTCTTTGCTCACTGATCTCTCGGGGGCAGGTGGCGCAGGTCATATTGGCACAGGGGCTGCGCGACCACCGTCCGATGCGGCTGAGCTGGGCCAATTTGCTCAAGCGCGTGTTCGAGATCGACATGGAGCATTGCCCACACTGCGACGGCGAGCTGAAGATCATCGCGGCGATCCTGTGGGGTGGGCCTGGACACCAACGGTCCTAAGGACCGTTAGTGCCTGGCGAACGCCAGGGCCTCCGTGCCCTGGCAGCCGGTGATCGAGAAGATCCTGACGCACCTGGGTCTGCAATCCACAACACCGCCGCGGGCGCCCGCCCGTGGGTCGCAGCTGCAAGTGGCCTGACCGTCTCGATCCCTCGCCCCTCGCCAATCAGGCGGTCCCGATCCCGGAGCTATGGAAATCGGCCGCGTCTGGGCTTCGCAAGGCCGAGGTTTGAGGCTCCATCGTCCGGGAAAACCCCGCAGCCACCGCTACGAGGAACCCACTGCGGGGCTGCGATCAGTCTTCAACAGGCTGCGGCCGGACTGAGCAACCGCGTGGATGCGTGTTCAAGAGCTTGGCGGGGGTGTTCCGGGGGGTGTTCTGGAAAAAAATGACGTTTGAAAAACCTATCCCCCATGCGACTCATCGACCACCACGGTATGCACGCCCGCCAGGCGCTCGGCGGCATCGGCCCTGGTGAGCAGCAGGGTAAGTGATTCGGACGTGCTGACCAGCACCGTGGGCAGGCGCCGGTCCCTGCGCAGGCCCAGGGTCCAGGCCGGCGCCAGGTCGGCCAGCGGCGCGGCCAGGTCGCGGTGGCTGTCGGCTGCCAGCGCCCGCATCGGCGCGATCCACAACACGCCCACCCGCGGCGCCGACTTGCCGGTGGCCGGTACGCCCAGCGCCGCCGCCCGGGCCAGCGCGCCCAGCGCCTCGGCGTAGGACTTGCCAGCGCCGGTGGTGGCAGGCAGCAAGCTGCCGCTGCCGGCGGCCATGGCAGCCCAGACGGCACGCTGGAAGTCGAACGGCCGCCAGCTGCGGCGGGCGAACCAGGCTGCGGCGGGTTGGAGATCGGCAGGCCACATGCGGGCAATTTGTGCGTGGGCTGTAGCCAACCGTTCGCCACCCCCGATGGGGGGGTATGGCAGTTGGTCGCCCCCCACTGATTGGTTGGAACGGGTTTGCCCTGCTTCAGAACACGCGGGGGGCGCCTCTACAGTTTTCAGGACCGGCTTGGATCGATACCGTCCAAAAAAGGGAGGCCACTCAATGAACGTACTGGCAAGTTTCGTCTGGTCCGCAGCGGCCATCCTGGTCACATGCTGTGCGCCTGTCTTGGCGGCCGAGTGGACAACGGCGTCGACGTCCAGTGCGCATTCGCGCTCGCATTGCTGGTTTGATGGCACGCGATCCTGCTGGGCCACCTACACCGACACCAGCGTCTCCTACAAGGGTAACTTTGGCACCCACGAGGATGCCGCAGCCGCATGCAGCCAGGTGCTGGACGGCGGGCGGTGCAACTACGCGTCAGGTGAACCAGGCCCGGCGCTGATGTCAGGCGGCTGGGTGGTCACATGCCCAGGTGGCGTCAATCAATACGGGCTGTGCACTTCCACATTGCGCCGCCACGCGACCGCCTACATTTACCCTCTGGTGATCGAACAGGACGTCGAACGCCCGGTCGATTGTCCGGCCGCTGGCCGCCGGTTCGGCAACCCGATCGATGGTCTGACCGGCGAGAAGCATGAGCGCCTGACCCTGTTGCGATGGTCCAGCCAGGCCGCGCCATTGGCGGTGCACTACCGCAGTGGTAGGTTCGCCCGGCAGGTCGGTGTCAGCACATTTTCGGCCAACAACCTCCCAGGCCGGCCAGGCGCAGCCGGGTCTGTCGGACAAGGCATTCCGGACAGTGCCGGCGCCCAGCCGTTTGGCCCGTTGTGGACGCACGATCTGGACAGCAGGATCACGCTGGTGGCAGGCCACGCCCAGCTCAACCGCATGGTAGGCGGCGGCGGATTGACCTTCCGAGGCAAGACCGATGGCAGTCTGATGCTGCCGCCACCGGACCAGGCCGACCGCGTGAAGTTCATGGGCGGCGGCGGCGCCATCTGGCTCCACCGCGACCCCCGGACACTGCGCACCCACTACTTCTCCGCCAAGGGCATGCCGGTGCATGTGGTCAACGCCGACGGCACCGGCCGCCAGTGGCTGCGCTACAGCGACGCCACGACATCCCCCAGCATTGCCGCCGGGCCCGATCGGCTGCTGGCAGTGCGCGATGCGTTCGGCCGCCAGCTGCGCGTGAGCTACATGCCTGGTCCTGGAGGGCTTGCCACCGATCTGGTCGCCGGGATCACCGACGACCGGGGCGACCGGACTGCCTTCGAATACGACACATCGCGCCGGCTGCGCCTGGTGCGCTGGCCGGATGGCCGCACGCAGCGCTTCACCTACGACGCCACACTGCCATGGGCATTGGCCGCGCGCATCGACGAGACCGGGGTCGCCAACGGCAACTGGAGCTGGAACGCTGGGAGTGGTTTGGTGACATCGACCGTCAAGGCAGATGGTGTCGATCGCCATGTGCTGCGATTTGCACAGCCACCACTCGTGGTCGTCACCGACACGCTGGAAGGCCGTGTGGCGCGCCGCAGGTACAGCTGGCAGCCCGGCACTGGCGCTGAAGTCACGGGGCCGACCGGTGCAGCCACCGCCCTGAGCCCGGCGTTGCGACACGGCAGTCTGCAACTTGAGCGGCGGAGCCAGCCCGCCGGCTTCGGATGCGACGCCAGCACAAACGCCATGGCCCTTGATGCCAACGGCAATGCCACCGTCAAGGACGACTTTGCAGGCGCCCGAACCTGCCATGCCTACGACGCCACGCGCAATCTGGAGACCGTGCGCGTGGAAGGCTTGGACAGGACCGCGAATTGCCCGGCGCTGCTTGCAGACGGCGCGACCCTGCCCCCAGGCGCCCGCAAGATCACCACGCGGTGGCACCCGGCCTGGCCCATCCCCGAGGTGGTGGCATCGCCGGGCCGCATCGAGACCAGGATCTACAACGACCGTCCTGACCCCTTCGCTGGCGCGGCGGCCGCGAGCTGCATGCCATGGCTGGGCGGTGGTGACGTGCCTGTCGACATCCAGCCAGCAGCGCTGTGCCGGCAGGTCCAGCGCGCCACCACCGACAGCAATGGTGGCCAGGGCTTGGCAGCGCCCCTGGATCCGACCGTGCCTCCCAGGGACGCGCGGTGGACCTACACCGCGCAGGGTCAACCGCGGAGCCATGATGGGCCGCGCACGGATGTGTCGGATGTGACCACCTGGCGCTACCACGACGCCACGACCGCCGAAGCGCGCGCGGGCGACTTGGCCGAGGTGCGCAATGGCTTGGGCCAGGCGATACGCTTCAACCAATGGAGCCCGACCGGGCTGTTGTTGTCGTTCAGTGAAGCCAATGGCGTGACGACTGCGCTGGCTTATGACAAGCGCCAACGGCTGACCGGTGTCACGGAAGCGGCAGGTACCCCTTGGGCCCGGGAGACGCGGCACATCTGGGATGCCCGCGGGCTGCTGCACGGAACCGATCTGCCTCAGATTGCTGCTGCCAATGCCGCTGGCACCGGTGGCAGCTACCAGGCAAGGCAGGTCCGCTACGCCTACGACCGGGCGCATCGCCTCGTCAGCATCTTCAACGGCAATGGCCATCAGGAGTCATACCGTCTGGACACGGCTGGGCATCTGCTGACCCGAATCATCCACCACGGCGATGACCTGAGTCGTCCGCCCACCGTGCTGCAGCGCGATTTCGACAGGCTCGGCCGACCATGGCGCGAATGGTCGGTGATCCAGGGTGTGCACCGCGCCACCGAACTGGCGCACGATGCCATGGGGCGGCTGACCTCCATACGGCGCCCGATGGTGCCGGCCCATGGTGAGACCTGGGCACCTGTGGAGCAGCGCCGATATGACGCGCTCGGCCAGCTGGTCCGGCTTGAATCCAACGTGCTGGGGGCTCAGCTGCCGGTGACGCTGTCGCGTGATGCATCCGGCGCGCTCGCATCGGTGGTCAGCGCAACCGGCGCCCGGTTCGACTTCAACAGCGATGGTTTCGGGCAAGTGCGCCGCGAGCGCAGCGCCGACAGTGGCGAGACATTGCGTCAATACGATGCTGCCGGCAACCTCACCAGCATCACGGATGCGCAGGGATTGACGACCGTGCACACCTACGACGCGCTCAACCGGCGGATCAGGACCGAACGACGCCGCTCGCAGGAGTCAGGCGGCGACGAGGACGTCCGCTACGCCTGGGACAACAACCCTGGCGCACCGCTGGCATGCAGCCACGGCATCGGCCGGCTGTGCCGGGTCGACGATGCAACCGGCAGCCGCCACTTTGCCTACGACCCCTTCGGAAATCTGGTCGAGCAACTGACCGTCGAACTTGGCCTGTCCCACCGCCAGACGTTCGCCTGGGACGCGGAAGGACGCCTGATTGCCACGTCCGACGCCGGAGGTGCGTCCGTCCTTGTCCAGAACGGTGCTGGCCACACCCGCGTGGTGCGGGCCACCGTATCAGGGCAGCCAGCCATGCTTGTCAGTCGGCAGGCGATAGGCGCCGACGGCAACGCAGCGCTGCGCGTGCTGGGCAACAGTGTCATCGAGACGCGGCGCCACGACACCAGTGGCGGGCTGGCCAGCCAAGCAGACACGGGGCGTGCGCGATGACGGCGTGCGCCTGTCCACCGCCGCCCGTCGAGTTCTCCAGAGGAGCCAATCCGATGGCAACGACCACCGCGCACCAGGGCCCCAGACACGCCCAGGCGCTGGCCCCGCAGCGACACCGCGCATGGTTGATGCTGTCGGCCAGCCTGTTGACGGCCGCCACGGCCATCGCTCAGACTGTCACCGACAGCCTGCACTATGACGAACGCGGCAACATCATCCAGCGCATCATGGGCGGGCGGGTCATCGGCTACCGCTACGACGGCCTGGACCGGTTGCGTGAGGAAACTGCCCCCGGCAACCAGCGGTTCATGCTCGATGCGGACGGCAACCGCCTGGCCGACGGGCGTTCGGTGTACCGCGTGGCGCCGGGTGGCCATCGTCTGGCGGACCGCGATGGCGTGGCGCTGGTCCACGGCCCGACCGGCCACCTGTTGGTCGACAGGGCCTGGGTCGGTGGGCGCTGGGTGCAGCGCGGCTTTGACTGGACGCTGGACGGGCAGATCAAGACGGTGCGCCTGGATGGTGTGGCCGTCGCCACGTACCACTACAACGAGGCCCGGCAACGCACGCGCAAGACACTGGCAGCACCACCTGCCGGGGTGCCCGCCATCACGCTGTACCGCCATGACCCCGCCGGCCGCCTGACGCTGGAAGTGGCGGGTTCCGGGGCACAGGCGCAGGGGGTGGCGGTGGCGCCTGGGCAGGTGCTGGCGCGCTACATCTGGCAGGATGCGGTACCGATTGCGGTCGTGTGGCCCCCGATGACCTCCGGCAATCCCAACGCCACCACGGATCGCATCGTGTACCTGCATGCAGACCACCTGAACGCCCCGCGCCGCGCCACCGACGCCCGGGGCGTGGTCATCTGGCAATGGATCAGCGATGCCTTTGGCGCCAGCCCACCCGAGGAAGACCCCGACCAGGACGGCCTGCGGACCACGATCCACCTGCGTTTCCCGGGGCAGTACTTCGACGCAGAGTCGGGCCTGCACTACAACTGGCACCGCTACTACGATCCGCAGGTGGGGAGGTACACCCAGTCCGATCCCATCGGGCTGGCAGGGGGGATCAATACCTACGCATATGTGTGGGGGAACCCGGTTTCGTATGTCGATCCGGATGGGCTGCGCGGTGGTGCGGTTCGGCCACAGTTGACATACAACCCGGGGATTCAGATGCCCGGTCCGCAGCCAGCACCTACGTGGAACTTCATGCCCTCGAATCCTTTCTTAGGTAGGCAGACAGGGATGCAGTTGATCGCGGATTCGATCGGCAATCTGGACTTCCGCACACCGAGCAACGTGAACTGGGGCAACCTACTCCCAGGACCGCCGGTACCGCCAGGCTGCACCGTGATCAGCGCGCCGCAACCCGCCAACATGTGCACTGCGAACTCGACGCCCACAATAGTTTGTGGTCCAGTCATCGGCCCCCGGCCTTGAGCGCGCGCCATGAAACCGAGTTCGCGCAGGGCACTCGCACTTGTGGTGCTGTCACTGTTCATTGGGCTGCCGGTGGCGATGTTTTTCTTCGGTGGGGATGGCAGCGATTTCGCGCGATCTTGCGACAAGAAGTGCGCCCCGCGCTTCGCGCGGGTCGTGCCTGACCCTGCCTATCCTGCCCCTCCAACGGGTAAGCCGGTTCCGATGCTCTGCCAGTGCTACTGAAATGGGCAGGATGCTGGCGTCAAGTCTGCGTCAAGTCTTGCCTTTTGCCCCCGAAGTCTTCTTGCTGCCCTTGTCCTCGGGGTTGATGAACCCAATCGGCCGCTTGGCCGGATCGGGCGACGCAATGAGCTGGTTGACCGCCTCGATGAGCTGCCGGAGTTGATTGCGGGTGTTGCGGCTGAAGGTGTCATGTGTCAGCGCAAGCCCTTCTGTCTTCTGCTCCAACTCGCTCAGCCGCTCAGCGGCTTGGCCAGGTCGGCGTGCACGCTGGCCAGTTCGCGCATGCGCACGAAGGCACGCACGACGAAGATGCCCATCTCCACCGCCTGGGGTGAAGCGAGCACATTGGCCGCCTGAATCGCACCGCACCGCAACCGAGGCAAGCCAATTCGTGACTCGGCCATGGGGTACGGATTCCAGGGGCAAGGTCAGTTTCACGGATTCCACGGGACGGAACACCTACCCAAGCACGGCCACCCATGCTCTCGGAGCACGAAACTGTCAGTCCTGGGCGGCGGATGTGCTTCGCCGGGCATCAGAGATTCAGAAGCCCTGATTCCAATGAAATTCTTCTGGATCTTGTTGTTTGGAAGCTTTGTCACGCTTACAGAGCAGCCTATTGATCTCGTGGCCGGAGTGAACGATGTTCCTTTGCGGGCGCCCATTTCTGCAGTCACTCACGGTGCGTCGATCTTCGTCGATATCACTTCAATGATTCCGACGAACGACGTGACGATTGATTTGTCGCGTCGGTGGGTCGAAAGGAACGTCTCGGCGGGCTGCCTGCGAGCGGTTTTGCAGGCAGACAACACCGGACCCGTGGCACTGGAATTCATGGGCAGTTCTTCCTTCGAGCCCGGGAAGGTGTTTTTAATCTTGGCGAGTAGTAGCGGTGTTCCAGTTCGACAGGACTTTAGAAGGCTGTCATTGACCAGTTGCGTGCCGCTCAGCCAGATAATGGTTTACTGGCGAAACCACCAGAAGTAGCTTGGCTCGCGCGGGGCTACTCAAGCCAGGCCACTTGCCTGCAGCCGCTTGCGGAACGTGGCAAGGATCAGCGTGATGGCATTCACCGTGGCTTCCGGGTTCGGTTGACCATGCGAAACGCAAGGCGACGCCACGGTGAAGCTCACGGGGGCGGCGCCACCCCTCTGAGTCAGTGGCGGGCAGAGCCACCGGGTGCCTGGGCACACCAGCGCCTGGCGCCCGCCGCTACAGGCCGGCGTCGGAGAAAGCGCGGTCGCGCGTCAGCGGGCGCAGGTCGTGCCTGCTGTTTGCGGCACCTACTATCGCGTCACTCGATGCCAGCCAGCCACGGTGCGACGAAGGCAAACCAGCCGCCCACCGCCAGCAACAGCAGCGACAACGCGTAGACGCCGGACGACCAGCGGCGCGTGCGCAGGCAGGCGTCGCGCAGCGCTGGGTCGATCGGACAAGGCGCGCGGCGGTTGCGCCATTGCAGCGCGCCGCCG